>JBCBFV010000170.1:0-5614 GCA_038527425.1 Pseudomonadota bacterium | reverse complement strand
AAGGCGTCCACGACATGGGCGTTGAGATTTGCATGGTCATCGGCGGCGGCAACATTTTCCGCGGCCTCCAGGGCTCTGCCCAGGGGATGGAGCGGACGACGGCTGACTATATGGGGATGCTTGCGACGGTGATGAACGCGCTCGCCATGCAATCGGCGCTTGAAGGGCTCGGCATTTTCACCCGCGTGATCTCGGCCATTCCCATGGATCAGGTGTGTGAGCCCTACATTCGCCGCCGGGCCGTGCGCCACCTTGAGAAAAAGCGCGTCTGCATCTTCGCGGCCGGCACCGGTAACCCGTATTTCACCACCGACACCGCCGCCACGCTGCGTGCAAACGAGATGTCGTGTCAGGCGATCTTCAAAGGCACCAAGGTCGACGGCGTATATGACAAGGACCCGGTGAAGCACGCCGATGCCGTGCGGTACGACAAAGTCAGCTACGACGAAGTGCTGCAAAAGCGGCTGGGCGTCATGGACGCCTCAGCCATTGCGCTGGCCCGCGATAACAACCTGCCGATCATCGTCTTCTCGCTCGATGAGCCGGGCGGGTTCCGCGGGATCCTCGCGGGCGAAGGCACTTTCACCCGCGTTCAAGACTAAGCTCAGAGGCTTTCTGCGTTCCCGGGCACGATCCGGGAGACCGTTCCGCGCGGGTCCGCAGTGGCCAAATCCGTCATCATGATCTTGTCGTCCGCTTTGCGCACTGCGGTGCAGGAGTTCTGCGGTCCGTTCGTCCAATCAATGCAGTAGTGATCGTCGCCCAAACGCCACGCGCCCCGAAGCTCGATGCCGGAGGGCAGGTTGGCGGCCGCGCGCCCGTCGGCAGCGAAGTAGATCGGCGCCTCACCATCAGGCGTGGCGATATAGAGCGTGTTGCCCTTCAAAAGCCCATCAAGCTGTCCGCTCGATAAAGGAGCATCGGCGAGGGCGGGCGTGGCGGCAGCGAGCGTTGTCATGAGAATGAGTTCCTTTTTCATCGGTCTTTCCTTTGGTCAGGTGGCCTGACTAAAAGCTGATTCCGCATGGTAGTCAAGCGGCCTGACTAAAATCACTTGCGCCACGCCGCGACATGGCCCATGGCTGCGGGGATGAGTGATGATCCGACACCCCAAGGCCTCGACCACGTGGGGCTCGACCTGTGGTTCACGTCTTTGGCGTGGGAGACTGAAGTGTTCGCGCGTGTTGAGCGGGCGGGCTTCGATGACATCTCTTTGGCAGACAGCGAAGTTCTGTCCGCGATCCCGCTCGACGGCGCACGGCTTGTGGAGGTCGCGCGGCGCAGGCGGATCACCAAGCAGGCGGCGCAGGAGCGCATCGCGGCACTCATCAAGCGGGGATACCTGACGGCCGAGCCCGATCCGCAGGACCGGCGCGCGCGCATTCTCAGCCATACGGTGCGGGGGCGCGCACTGCGCGAGGCTCTCAGTAGCGCCAAAGTCGCGCTTCATAGAGAGCTGGAAGAAAGACTGGGTTCGGAACGCTTTAGGGACCTGCGCGCCGCGCTCGCTGAGGCGAAAGCGCTCTATACGCCCGGCGCGTGACCCAAGAAGATTTGGACCGGGTGGCTATACAATCCGCCACCGCGCGCGATATACGACTTCAACCGTGAATGATGACAAAGAGCAGACATGTCAGACGAAATCATCGAACCAGATACCGCCGACCTTCAACGCCGCATGGACGGCGCCATCGCCTCACTGCGCACTGAATTTGCGTCGCTGAGGACGGGCCGGGCCTCGGCTTCCATGCTCGAGCCGGTGATGGTCGACGCCTACGGCCAGATGACGCCGATCAACCAGGTGGGCACCGTCAACGTGCCCGAGCCGCGGATGGTGACGGTGAACATCTGGGACAAGTCTCTGGTGGGCAAAGCCGAAAAAGCGATCCGTGAGAGCGGGCTGGGCATCAACCCGCAGCTCAACGGCACGATCATCATGCTGCCGATCCCCGAGCTAAACGAAGAGCGCCGCCGCGAGCTGACGAAGGTCGCCGCTCAATACGCCGAAAGCGCCCGTGTCAGCATCCGCAACGTGCGCCGCGACGGGATGGATCAGGTCAAGAAGGCCAAGGCCGCCGGCATGTCCGAGGACGACCAGAAGCTCTGGGAAGACGAAATTCAGGAAATGACCGACGCCATGATCAAGCAGGTCGACGCTCAGCTTGAGACCAAGCAGGGCGAGATCATGCAGGTCTGAGGACCTTGAGACCACGGCGCGCGGCTTTCCCCGCGCGTCGGCCTTTTTCCGCCACTGAATGTGGTTAACAAGTCATTATACTTCCCGGTTTATGCTGCATTTGCGCGATGTGCTGGAATTCGTTGCAGCTTTAGTCGTATGTTCTGGGAAAGAGAGGGCTTAGCGCCCCAAAGAGGAACCGGATGGCAAAGATCACGACGAGTGCCGAGAGCAGCGGCGCCCCGTTCCATGTAGCTTGCATTATGGATGGCAACGGACGTTGGGCGCAGATGCGCGGCCGTCCCCGTCTTGTGGGGCACCACATGGGCGCCAAGCGCGTGCGCGAAATCGTGCAGCGCTGCCCGGATGCAGGTGTTACGCACCTGACGCTCTTTGCGTTTTCCACCGAGAATTGGAAGCGCACGCAGACCGAGGTTGCGGGCCTCATGCGCCTTTTCCGTCGCTACATCATCAACGAGGCCAAGAGCCTGAAGAACGCGGGCGTGCGCGTCCGCTTCATCGGTGACCGGATCCGTCTTGAGGATTCCCTCGTGAAGATGATGGACGATCTGGAGATGTTGACCGCCGACAACTCCACCGTGCACCTCACGATCGCGCTGAACTACGGTGGGCGCGATGAGGTGACCCGCGCCGCGCGACGTCTCGCCTATGAGATCGAGCAGGGACAGCTGACGCACAAGGATGTGGACGCTGAAACCCTCGCCGGTTTCCTCGACACGCGGTTCCTGCCGGACCCTGATCTTGTGATCCGCACGTCAGGCGAGGCGCGCATCTCGAACTTCCTGCTGTGGCAGTCCGCCTACGCAGAATATGAATTCATCGACACCCTCTGGCCGGATTTCTCGGCAGATGAATTCCAGCGCATCGTGGAAAGCTACGGCAGCCGCGAACGGCGCTTTGGTGGCGTCACCGCATGAGCTCTGATCCCAGGTGGGGTGACTTGCGCACACGGCTGATCTCGGCTGTTGCGATGATCATCGTGGGTGTCGCGGGTGTGGCGGCTGGCGGCGTGTGGTTCCAGATGCTCACTGTTCTTGTGACGGCAATCATGATCTGGGAGCTCTGGATGATGATCGAGCCCACGCAGCCTGTGCCCGGCATGTTGCTGGCGGCGGGTACGGCCTCGGTTCTGTCGGGCCTCTTTGCTGATCCAATGATCGTCGCCTTCGCCCTTGCGCCGCCCATCGTGGGCGCGCTCGCGCTGAAGAAAGAGCGCATCACCTTCGCCCTCTTTGCCCTCGCGATTATCTTTGCGGGGTGGGAGCTTGTCGTCTTCCGCATGGACTACGGCACGGTCTGGATTTTCTGGCTGATCATCGTGGTCGTGATGACCGATGTGGCAGGTTACTTCGCGGGCCGTATGCTGGGTGGGCCGAAATTCTGGCCGCGCGTATCGCCCAAGAAAACATGGTCAGGCACGGTGGCCGGCTGGGTCGGTGCCGCGATCGTGGGTGTGGTCTTCATGAGCATGACCGAGGCGGGCTCGGGGCTCATCTTGGCATCGGTGCTTGTGTCCTTCGCCTCGCAGCTGGGCGACATCGCAGAAAGCGCGCTCAAGCGGCGTATGAAGGTGAAGGACAGCTCCACTCTCATCCCCGGCCACGGCGGGCTTTTTGACCGCTTTGACGGGCTTTTGGGGGCCTCTCTCATGATGTTGATCGTGGCGCCCTTTGTCATAACCGCAGGCGCCGCTAGTTAAGCGGCTGGTAAGTGCACACTTGATAAAGAGCGCAAAAGCGCTCACATCGCCAGAAACGACAAGACAGGCAGGGCATGGATATCAGCGGCATCATCGCGGCATTTGGCGGCACGACCTGGGCGCTTGCAGCCTTCATTATCTCACTCTCTGTGATCGTGGCAGTGCACGAATACGGCCACTACATCGTGGGCCGCTGGTGCGGGATTAAGGCCGATGTCTTCTCAGTAGGCTTCGGCAAACCGCTTCTCAAACGCACGGACAAACACGGCACGGTCTGGCAACTCGCCGCGCTGCCGTTTGGCGGCTACGTCAAGTTCCGTGGCGATGCGAATGCCGCGTCCGCTGGCGAAGACGGCGCGGTGATGAGCACGCTTTCCCCGGAGGAGCGTCGCGCCACCATGCATGGCGCCCCCCTTTGGGCGCGCGCGCTGACGGTCGCCGCTGGCCCCGTATTCAATTTCATCCTGTCTGCGCTGATTTTCGCAGCCTTTTTCATGATCAATGGATCCGCGAAGGAGCCGCTGACCGTGGCGGAGCTCAGCCCGATGCCAGTGGCGGTTGAGCTGCTGGAAGGCGATCAGATCACGGCTGTGAACGGCACCGACGTCGCCTCCCTCGAAGATATCGCGGCGTTGCGGGACACGTTGCCGCGCACGGCCACGCTGGATTATGACGTTGTCCGCGATGGCGATCGCCTGACCGTCGAGGGCCCGCATACGTCGCCGCCGCTCGTGGTGGCCGTGAGCCTTGACAGCGCCGCGCAGGACGCGGGCATCGAGGCGGGCGATGTGGTGCTCTCCATCGACGGCGAAGCCATCAATGTCTTTGACGACATGATTGAGAAAGTGGCCGAAACCCAAGGCAAGCCGCTCGCTCTTGAGGTGTGGCGCCCGGCGGAGAGTGGGGGCGGCGACGTCCTGAACTTCACGCTGGAACCCCGCGCCACGGATGAACGCCAGGCCGGCGGTGGTTTTGAAACGAACTATCGGATCGGCCTGCGTGGTGGCACCTTCTTTGAACCTGTTACCGAGGCGCTGAGCCCGGTTCCGGCTGTGACGGGTGCGGTGAGCCAGGTTGGCCTGATCATCGTCAGCTCGCTCGACGGGCTTTGGAACATCGTCACGGGCGTCATCGGCACCTGTAACCTCTCTGGCCCCGTGGGCATTGCTACGACCGCAGGCACCATGGCTTCGCTGGGCGCGAGTGATTTCATCTGGTTCATCGCCTTTATCTCTACGGCAGTGGGGCTCGTGAACCTCTTCCCGATCCCGATCCTCGATGGGGGCCACCTTGTGCTGCACGCCTATGAGGCTGTGCGCCGCCGTCCGCCCTCAGCGCGGATCATGAACGGGCTCATGTTCTTTGGCCTCTCGGTCGTCCTATTTGTGATGGTGTTTGGTTTGGCCAACGACATCTGGTGCCGCTTCATCCTGCGCTAAGGCGAAGCGGGCAGGGGCAAAGACCCCGATGATACCCATCTCGCGCCCCATTCCTGCCCTATTTGCCCGCGATGAAGAGGTATCGCTGAAAGGGCAAAACGATGCAGACCATTCAAAACAGTGCCAAAGGCCTCGGGCTTCTCGTGGACATGAACTGGGATCGCTTCTTCTTCATGGGCGCCATTGCGCTGGCGCTCTTCGCGGCATCAAACCTCGGCTATCTCGCGGTTCCAGCGGGCTACTAAGCCCGAGCTGACGGGCTACGGACAGCGTCCCGGC
>JBCBFV010000169.1:0-5629 GCA_038527425.1 Pseudomonadota bacterium | reverse complement strand
GGTTCGAGCCCCGTCAACCGCGCCACTTCCCCTCCTTAAACTTACTATCTAGTGGTCTTTATGGGCCATGGGCTGGGCTGTTGAGAGACGCCGCGCAGCGGCGCCCCCTCAGGTTCAAGCCCGCAGGGCGCCGAAGGGAGGCGGGAGGGCACTCTCTACCCACCCGCGCGATCTTCACAACGAAGACAGTTCACTCAAGATGCGCGCCCAGCTCCGGGTGCCCTTATGGAAGGACGAAAGGTCGTATTTCTCATTTGGGGAGTGGATCTGGTCGTCATCTTTGCCGAACCCGATCAGCATGGCGTCCATGTCGAGCACCTCTTTGAAGTGCCCGGCAATGGGAATGCTCCCGCCACAGCCGACATAGGCTGCGGGCTGCGGCCATTCCTGGCTCAGCGCCGCACGCGCGGCTTCAAAGGCGGGGTGATCGATCGACATCTGCGACGCTGCACCGGTTCCGTGGCCCTGCCATTCGACACTGCAGTCTGCTGGCAGCATGTCTCCCACCATTTGTCGGAAGCTTGCGCGGATCGCGTTGGGGTCCTGGGTGCCAACAAGGCGGAAGCTTACCTTTGCGTGGGCCTCCGCCGGTAGAACGGTCTTAAACCCCGCACCAGTGTAGCCGCCCCAGATCCCGTTCACTTCACAGGTTGGACGAGACCAGATCATCTCCAGCGCCGTGCGGTCCTGCTCGCCAGCAGGTTCAGACAAGCCTACCGCGCCCAGGAACTCAGTGTGATCAAATCCGAGAGCTTCCCACTGACCCTTCACTTGGCCCGGCAGCTCGGGCACGCCGTCGTAAAAGCCAGGAATAGTGATGCGCCCGGTCTCGTCGTGGAGCGAGGCGAGCACGCGAGACAGCACGCGGATCGGGTTCATCGCCGCGCCACCATACATGCCGGAATGAAGGTCTTTGGAGGGGCCACGAATGGTCAACTCCTCGCCGAGCAGCCCGCGCAGCTGGGTGATGATCGTGGGCGTCTCTTCTCCGAACAGCCCTGTGTCGCAGATCAGAGCAACATCCGCCGTCAGCTCTTCGGCGTTCTCCTTCATGAACGGCACGAGCGAAGGGGAACCGCTTTCCTCTTCCCCTTCAAAGAAGATCGAAATCTTGCAAGGGAACGTGCCGTGGACAGCCTTCCACGCGCGGCACGCCTCTACAAAAGTCATAAGCTGGCCTTTGTCATCGGACGACCCCCGCCCGCGGATCACCTTGCCTTTGGCCGTTTCCTCAAGCTGAGGATCAAAGGGGTCACGATCCCAAAGCTCCAAAGGGTCGACCGGTTGCACGTCGTAATGCCCGTAAAACATCACGTGGGGACCATCGCCGTCGGCATGCGCCACGACCATCGGATGGCCGGGCGTGGCACGCTTTGAGGCGTCGAACCCGAGCGACTTGAGGTCGGCCACGAGCCAATCGGCAGCGGCATCGCAATCATCCTTGAAGGCGGGATCGGTGGAGATCGACTTGATCCGCAAAAGCTCCAACAGGCGGTCTGTGGCGGCAGGTAGATCCGCGTCAATGCGGGCGAGAACGGGGTCGATCATGGTCAGCTCCAGCTACGAATGGTGGCGACATGTTTGAGGGATTAGGGGGGGAAGGCAATGCGTTGCGGCTCTCCCCACCACGATTAACCATATTTGAAGTTCATCATGCGAAACCTGAGCGCGTGACGGTTCTCGAACGCTGGAAATAAAGCTCCAAGCGCGGCATTTTGGACTTTGGACTTGTTCTAAAGTGCGACCTATATCCCGAGGCAGGCATCGAAAGGACGTCCCTTGGACCTCGACACCCATCTCGACCAGGCGCTGCAAAAGCTTCATGACGAAGGGCGTTACCGCACCTTCATCGATATCGAGCGCAAGAAGGGCCAGTACCCGCGCGCGACCTGGGTGCGTGACGACGGCACGGAGAGCGAGATCACCGTTTGGTGCGGGAACGACTACCTTGGCATGGGGCAGCACCCGACGGTCGTTCAAGCGATGCATGACGCCCTTGAGGCGACGGGCGCCGGCTCTGGCGGGACGCGCAACATCTCGGGCACGACGATCTACCACAAGGAGCTTGAGGCAGAGCTCGCCGACTTGCACCAGAAGGAAGCCTCGCTCCTTTTCACGTCGGCCTACATCGCCAATGACGCCACGTTATCAACGCTGCCCAAGCTCTTCCCCGGGCTCATCATTTACTCGGATGCGCTCAACCACGCCTCGATGATCGAAGGCGTGCGCCGCAACGGCGGCGCCAAGCGCATCTTCCGTCACAACGACCTCGATCACTTGCGCGAGCTGTTGGCGGCAGACGACCCGGCAACGCCAAAACTCATCGCGTTCGAGAGCGTCTATTCCATGGACGGCGACTTCGGCCCGATCGCCGAAATCTGCGATCTGGCCGATGAGTTCGGCGCCATGACCTATATCGATGAAGTGCACGCGGTGGGCATGTACGGCCCTCGAGGCGGCGGCGTTGCCGAGCGCGACGGCCTGATGGACCGCATCGACATCATCAACGGCACGCTCGCCAAGGCCTATGGGGTCATGGGCGGATACATCGCGGCATCGGCAAAAATGGTCGACGCGATAAGATCTTACGCGCCGGGCTTCATCTTTACGACATCGCTTGCCCCCTCTGTGGCAGCGGGCTGTGCGGCGTCGGTACGGCACCTCAAGGAGGATCAGGCACGACGGGATCTGCATCAGGAACGGGCGGCAAGCCTGAAGATGCGTCTCAAAGCTCTCGGCCTGCCGATCATCGACCATGGATCGCATATCGTGCCCGTGCACGTGGGCGATCCGGTCAAGTGTAAGCGGATCTCGGACATGCTGCTCAGCGAGTTTGGCATCTACGTCCAGCCGATCAACTTTCCCACTGTGCCGCGTGGGACAGAGCGTCTTCGATTCACGCCGAGTCCCGTCCACTCACCCGACGATCACGACCATCTGGTCCGGTCGATGGATGCATTGTGGAGCATGTGTGAGCTGAATCGCGCCCAACTAAGCGCGTAGCCCGCCTTCTGCGGGTGCAAACCCGGCTGAAGAATGCTATTCCGTTGCAAAAGGGACTCACGTCCACGAATCGTGGACAGTGTGCAAATTGGGGACATTGCGCAGAATGATTGGCCGTTGGGGACAATCTGAGCCTGAAGAGGAAGCCGAAGAGCTGAAAGGCTTTGACGACTTCGAGCTTCGTTTGGGCGACATTATGCGGGGGGAGCGTGCGACCCTCGGCAAATCCCTCCTCGACGTCCAGCGCGAACTCAAGATCAAAGCGGCCTACATCGCCGCGATCGAAAACGCAGATCCTTCCGCCTTTGAAACGCCCGGCTTCATTGCCGGTTTCGTGCGTTCATACGCGCGCTACCTCGGCCTCGATCCCGAATGGGCCTTTGCGCGTTTCAGCGAGGAGAGCGGATTTACAACGGCGCACGGCATGTCCGAAGACGCGCTGCCGCTTCGCAAGGCGCGCGAAGACCGCCCCACGGGCCGTCCGGCCTCAGAAGCGTTGGCCGCACCGTCCGTACCTTTCCGCCCGTCTGAGGCGAGCGCGTTCTCCGGGATCGAGCCGCGCGCAATCGGGTCGAGCGCGGTCCTCCTCGCCCTGATCGTGGGCCTGGGTTACGGCGCATGGTCTGTTCTTCAAGAAGTTCAGCGCGTTGAGCTTGTGCCCATCGACCAGGCGCCCAGCGTTTCCTCTGACGTGGCAGATCTGGCGACCGGGTTTGGTGCGGCCCCCGAGGGTCCTGAGCTTGCCGCGACCGCTCCACCGCCTTCTACAGATGCTCTCGAGCGTCTTTATCGACCTGCGGCGCTTGATGTGCCGGTTATGGTCGCGCGTGACGCCCCAATCGCCACGCTTGATCCTGACAGCCAGGGCCTCTTCGCCGCTGGACCGCGGCTTGCAGGGCTCGTCCCTGATGGCAGCGTTCAGGTCGTCGATGGCACGACGCCTGAGATTACGCTCATTGCTACAAGCCCTACATGGGTGCGCGTTCAGACGCCGGGCAACTCTGTGGTGTTCGAAAAGATCCTCGCACCTGGTGAGGAATACGCGATCCCCGTTACCGAGGAGACACCCGTTCTTCGCGCCGGCAACGCCGGATCGCTCTATTTCCGTGTGAATGGCGAGCTCGTCGGCCCGGCGGGCGATGGCGGCACCGTGGTCGAGGATGTCCTTCTGGTATCCACTGATCTCAGCGCGGCCTTTGCCCCGGCGAACCCGCTTGAGGACAGCGCGCTCTTTGATCTGCTTGAGGAACTTGGTTCCCCGGCAGTATTGCCGCGCCCGGGCTCCTTTGTACCGGAGGCAGGCGGCGACGCTGTGGCGCTCGTCACCACGAGCGAAAGCTGGGTTCGCATCCGTGACGAAAACGGCGCCGTACGCTTCGAGGGCACGGTCCTGCGCGGCCAGATCCAAGACATGCCCGAGGGCACTGAAGGCGCGCTCCTGTCACGCGCTGGCAATTCCGGCGAACTCTACTTCCGTGTCGGTGATCTTTTCTTCGGCCCGGCAGGAGATGATGGGGCGATCGTGACCAATGTGGGGCTCGGCGCGGACCAGATCCGCGAAAGCTACCCCCTTGTTGATGCGGAAGCTTTGGGCTTCACCAGCAACTAAACCTGCACAGCAGGCTCACCGTATTTGATGACTATCCGCGCTCTTGAGCGACGATCTCCGTCATGCCTTCGAGCGGAAGAAAGCCCCGCAACATCTGACCGCCGATGACGAAAGTCGGTGTTCCGTTCACGCGCAGTGCCTGAGCGAGGGAACGGTTCTCGTCGATCACTTGAGCCACCTCAGGCGAGTCCATCGCTGCGATGATCGTGTCCACGTCAAAGCCATTGTCATCTGCCACCCGCGCGAGCGCACGCTCGCTGATCTGACCACGGAAGGTCATGAGGGTGTCATGGACAGTCTTGTAGGCGTCGGGCCCCTCGGTCTGCAGCGTGGCAATGGCAAATCGGGACGCAAGTTCGCTTTGTGGCCCGAGTACGGGCAGCTCTTTGACGATGATGCGGATGTTGCCGTCGGTTGAGACAAGCTGCTCCACCTCCGGGAACGCGCGGCGGCAGAAGCCACAGCGGTAATCGAGAAACTCGACGATGGTGATGTCGCCCTCTGGATTGCCGCCGACCCAGGAATGGTCGTCGCCCACGAGCGCGTCATAGTTGGCGTTGATCAGCGCCCCGTCGGAGTTCTGCTCCTGATAAATCGTCAGTGCTTCAACCAGGACCTGCGGGTTCGCGAGCAAGTAAGACCGCACTTCATCCTGGAAGGCCTGACGCTCTGCATCCGTCATCGCGTCGATGTCGAAGGCGAGGGCCGGTGCTGCGGCCACAAAGAATGCGAGGGCGGGGAGGAGAGATCTAATCATTGGGCTACAAGCTCTGCTGTTCGAATGATGTCTTGGGCACGCTGCCATCCTGCGCTGCCGCGCGGAAGAAGACCAGCAGCGCGGCGGGCAAGGGTGCCGGCATCGCTGATGCGTCCGCGTAAGGCTGCGCGCTCGGCGCCAGACAAGGCTGCCATACCGTTATTGCCGGCCCTTGAATAGGCCAGTCCGAGGTCTCTGAGAATGCGCGCGTCGCGACCATCGCGCCCGCGGGCTTTGACAAGCACATCAAGCGCCTGCCG
>JBCBFV010000168.1:0-5680 GCA_038527425.1 Pseudomonadota bacterium | reverse complement strand
CAAAATCTTCGGTTACGCCCTCGTGCCGAAGATTTTGATGGCAAGCTCATTGTCGTGGGACGCATGCGCTGCAGCCTCGGCAGTGGCGGCATCTGCGAAGGTCACAGATGTCTCCGCTGCGTGGGCCGCGGCCACGCCGGATTCACCGATCAAAACGACGCCGACGATCAGCAGAATGAAGAGCCCGAGCACCTCGTACATGCGGTTCTTTTCGAGGAAGCGCGTGACACTGTCAGCCAGCAAAAGCATGGCCAGGCCGCTCAGCAAAATGGCGATGGCGAGCACTGGGAAGACGTCCGTGATTGCGATTGCCGAGAGGACGGAGTCAAACGAGAAGATCAAGTTCATGAACACGATCAGAAGCACAACCTGTGTCGCTGATTTCCCAGATTTCCCTTCAACATCAGTATGTAAGTGCTCGATCGAGAGCATGTGGCTGATCTCTTTCACAGCCGTGTAGATGATGAAGATACCCCCGAAGAGGAAGACAATCGTGGCAAAGTTCACCCCGCCTTCGATGACGCCATCCCAGTTGAACACATAGAAGGGCGCCGAGAGCGCATCGAGCAACGAGACCATCACGAACAGGAGCACCACCCGCAAGGCCACGGCGATGATGATCCCCCAGAACCGGACCGCGCGTTGCTGGGCCACTGGGGCGCGTTGGCTCTCGATGGAGATGTAGAGAAGATTGTCGAAACCGAGCACGGCCTGCAGGAAGCAGAGCATCAACAGATTGCCCAGGTTTTCGAAGGTCAGAAGCTCCAACATGTCGGTCCCTCATTCGTGTTTTTTGTTATGCTTAACGCGACCCTTGCTCCGGGGGAACCGTGCAGATGAACAGGGGGAAGCCCGCGCGAAGTTTCCCCGTCGCGAATTGGCGCTGAATGGGTTGTGTGGAGGGCTTAGCGGCGCGGGCGGCGGTTGCGCGGCTTCAGCTTGGGTTTGGTGGACCAGCCCATTTGGTCGGCGAGCACGCGCTGTCTAACTTCCTCGACTTCGCCTGCCTTCAGTTCGCGCAGCTGGAAGGGACCGTAGGAGACACGGATCAGCCGGTTCACGGTGAGCCCAATCGCCTCGGCGGCCCGGCGGATCTCGCGGTTTTTGCCCTCACGAAGGGCAATCGTGAGCCAGGCATTGGCGCCTTGCTGACGGTCGAGCGTCACTTGCATCGGCTGGAACCGCTCGCCCTCGATATCGATGCCTTGGCGCAGTGGATCGAGGGTTTCGTCTTTCGGCGCGCCATTCACGCGCACGCGGTAGCGGCGCAGCCACCCCGTTGAAGGCAGCTCGAGCGTCCGCTTGAGCCCGCCGTCATTCGTCAGCAGGAGAAGCCCTTCGGAGTTCAGGTCGAGGCGGCCCACGCTCATCACCCGGGGCAGATGCTCAGGCAGGTTGGCAAAGACAGTGTCGCGCCCCTTCTCGTCGCGCTCCGTCGTCACAAGACCTGCCGGCTTGTGATAGAGCCAAAGGCGCGCCTTGTCGGGCTCCTTCAGCGGCTGTCCGTCGACAGTGATCTTATCTGCGTCCGTGACGTTGAGCGCAGGGCTCGTCAGCACTTTGCCGTTCACGCTCACACGCCCTGCGGCGATCATCTCCTCTGCCCCCCGGCGCGAGGCCACGCCTGCGCGTGCCAAAACCTTTGCGATGCGGTCGCCGGGAACGGCACTGGAGGAGGGTTTGTCAGCCATGCCTCGCCCTAACGCACCCCTTGCTCCGCGCCAAGAGGGGTGCGAAGGCTCGGGCATGGATCGTTTCCCCCATATGCGCCGCGCGCTGGAGCTCGCCGCCGAGGCAGCCGAGGCCGGTGAAGTGCCCGTCGGTGCTGTTCTGGTGGGCCCGAGCGGCACCGTGCTTGCCGAGACGCGCAACCGCATGCGCGAGGCCCATGATCCCACGGCACATGCCGAAATCGCCGCCATCCGCGCCGCTTGCGCGAGCATCGGTTCCGACAGGCTCATCGGCTGCGATCTCTACATAACGCTCGAACCATGCCCCATGTGCGCCGCGGCGATCTCAGCGGCCCGTCTTGCCCGCGTCTACTACGGTGCCTCAGACCCAAAGAGCGGCGGTGTCGAACAAGGCCCGCGCATCTTCTCGCACGCCCAGGCGCATCACGTGCCTGAAATCTACGACGGCATCCTCGCGCCCGAGGCCACCGCCCTCCTGCAAGACTTCTTTCGCGCCCGCAGGTAAGGGAGCGCCCCGCCGCGCAGCGGCGCCCCCTCTGGCCGAACCCGGAAGGGTGAGGGGGAGGTGGGCGGGCCCGATCCTTACAACTCGATCGGATCCATCACCTGGGGCTCAATCACCGAAACGCCCGGCAGCCCCGCCACAAGCGCATCCGCGGATTGCTCCAGCGCATCAAAAGTCCGGTAGTGCTGCGGAATTACGGTCTTGAAGTTGAAATAGCGCCGCGCAGAATAGGCGGCCTCTTCCATGCCCATTGTGTAGTAGCCGCCCGCGCAAAGCACGCCGATATCGGGCCTAAAGTAATCGCCCATCCAATCCATGTCGGCCATGATCCCGGTGTCGCCAGAGAAGTAGACCGTTTGGCCTTCGCCGCGCACCATGAACCCGCTCTCTGACCCCACGACCGCGTGGCCTGCGAGAGACGAGGAATGACACGCTGGCACGAGGCTCACGCGCACATCGCCAAACATCACATGTCCGCCCATGTTATAGGCATGGCCCGCTTCTGCGCCGTCTTTTGCCAAGGCCGATACAAGCTCCACCATGCCATTCACCGGCACGCCAAGTCTCTTGGACAACGCCGCCACCCCATTGGTGTGGTCAAAATGTCCGTGGGTGACGAGGATCTGCGTGGCGCCAGCAACCGCGGCGTCCGTATCTTGGTCCGCCATCATCGGGTTCCCGTCGAGCCAAGGGTCCACCAAAAGCACCTGATCTTCGATCTCAAGACGCCAAGACCCGTGTCCAAGCCATGTGAGTTTCATGGAAACCTCCCTATGTTTCCTCGAAAGATACCGCAGAAGGGGCAGGCGGCAATGGACCTGACACAGCAATTCGATGGCTATTGCGAACGGGTGGACCTGACCTACTGGGCTGAACCGGTGAACGCGATCACCAACGCGGCCTTCCTCATCGCAGCCTTCATCTGCTGGCGCCGCGTCCGGGGGGAGGGGTTGCCCATCGCCATGCTCCTTATCGCGATCCTGACGGCCATCGGCATAGGCTCCTACCTCTTTCACACCCACGCCACGGGTTGGGCCGCGCTGGCGGACGTCGCGCCGATCGGCCTCTTCATCCTCGTCTACCTCTTTGCTGTGGGGCGCGATTTCCTGCGCTGGCCCTGGTGGGGTGCCTTGCTTCTCACCGCCGCCTTCGCGCCCTTCGCGGCAATTGTTGTCCCGCTCATCGACCGCCTGCCATTCTTCTCGATCTCGAACTTCTATTGGACGGTGCCCATCCTCCTCGTCCTCTTCGCCCCGCTCGTGGCCCGCGAAAGCCGCAGCACAGCGCGTGGGATGCTCATCGGGGCGGCGATCCTCACGATCTCCATCACGCTCCGCTCCGTCGACGAAATCATCTGCGAACAGGTCCCGCTGGGCTCCCATTTCCTCTGGCACATTCTCAATGGCGTGATGCTGGGCTGGATGATCGAGGTTTATCGCCGTCACATGGTTGGCAACGCGCGCGCTGCGGGCTAGGGGAGGCTGAGATTTTCGGAGGACATCATGGCCATCGACAAAGAGACCGCAGCAAAGGTCGCAAAGCTCGCCCGCATCCGGGTCGAGGAGGATCAACTTCCCGCCCTCGCCGAAGAGTTCAGCGCGATCATGGGATTCATCGAACAACTCTCCGAAGTTGACGTCGAAGGCGTGGAGCCGATGGTCTCCGTCACGCCCATGCGCCTGAAACGGCGCGAGGATGTGGTCACCGACGGCTCGCAGGCCGAGGCCGTCCTCAAGAACGCGCCCGATGCGCGTGAAGGCTTCTTTGCAGTGCCGAAGGTGGTTGAGTGATGACGGATCTGACGAAACTGGGCATCGCAGGCGCCCGCGACGCACTGCGCAAAGGCGATGTAACGGCGGTTGAGCTTACTGAGGCTTGCCTCACGGCCATCGACGGCGCAGGCGCGCTGGGCGCTTTCGTGCACCACACACCCGAGATTGCGCGCGATCAGGCCAAGGCGGCAGACGAGCACATCAAGGCAGGCGATGCGCCCGCCATGTGCGGCATCCCGCTGGGCATCAAGGACCTCTTCTGCACGAAGGGCGTGCCGTCTCAGGCGGCCTCGAAGATCCTTGAAGGCTTCAAGCCGGAATATGAGAGCACCGTGACGACGAAGCTTTTTGAGGCGGGGTCGGTCATGCTGGGCAAGCTCAACATGGACGAATTCGCCATGGGCTCGTCGAACGAGACATCCACCTACGGCAACGCGGTGAACCCGTGGCGCGTGGAAGGTGGCCCTGAGCTGACGCCGGGTGGCTCCTCGGGTGGTTCGGCTTCGGCTGTGGCCGCTGGCCTTTGCCTCGGCGCAACGGGCACAGACACGGGCGGCTCCATCCGCCAGCCCGCAGCCTTCGTGGGCATCACCGGCCTCAAGCCCACCTATGGCCGGGTGAGCCGTTGGGGCATCGTGGCCTTTGCCTCCTCCCTCGATCAGGCGGGTCCTATGGCACGCTCCGTTCGCGACAACGCGATCATGCTGGGCGCGATGGCGGGCCACGATGAGAAGGATTCGACGTCCGCCGATCTGGCCGTGCCCGATTTCGAGGCCGCGCTAACCGGCGATATCCGCGGCAAGGTCATCGGTATTCCAAAAGAATACCGCATGGACGGCATGCCGGGGGAGATCGAGAAGCTTTGGGCCGACGGCACCGCGATGCTGAAAGACGCAGGCGCCGAAATCCGCGATATCTCGCTGCCGCACACCAAATACGCGCTGCCCGCGTATTACGTGATCGCCCCGGCAGAGGCGTCGTCAAACCTCGCGCGCTATGACGGCGTGCGTTTCGGTCACCGCGCCAAGCTCGATCAGGGCGATGGCATCACTGAGATGTACGAGAAGACCCGCGCCGAAGGCTTCGGCGCCGAGGTTCAGCGCCGCGTGATGGTGGGCACCTATGTGCTCTCCGCTGGTTTCTATGACGCCTATTACAACCGCGCGCGCCGCGTGCGGGCGCTGATCAAGAAAGACTTCGATGATGTCTTTGCAGCGGGCGTGGACGCGATCCTGACGCCGGCCACGCCGTCGGCGGCCTTCGAGCTCGGTAAGAAGTTCGACGACCCGGTGCAGATGTACCTCAACGACGTCTTCACCGTGACGGTGAACCTTGCAGGCCTACCGGGCATCTCGGTGCCAGCAGGGCTCGACAAGAACGGTCTGCCACTCGGCCTTCAGCTGATCGGGCGTCCGTGGGAAGAGGGCGATCTGCTCAATACCGCCTACGCGCTGGAACAGGCTGCTGCCTTTGAGGCATGGCCTGCGAAGTGGTATTGATGTGACTAGTTTCGCTCAGGAGCGGGTGCTCACGCGCTCCTGAGTAGCACGCGGGCCCGGCCCCGTGTATCACGTCGCAAAACGATGAGGCGGGATATGAGAGTACTTCTGGCAGGATTGGCCCTCGTGGGGCTGGCGGCATGCGACCCGGCTGTGCCTGACTCGGCTGCGGGTTCTGGCGTGGGTTTTGGCACCTCTGATGAGTTCCGCGCG
>JBCBFV010000167.1:0-5689 GCA_038527425.1 Pseudomonadota bacterium | reverse complement strand
TGAGCAGGTTCGACCCATTCGCGCCAGGCAACAAGGTGGGGGCCGTCGCCCTCCAAAAGAAGGCCTGGTTCCAGCGGAGCTTCGAGAACCTCGATACAGGCGGCGCGCATGGCTGCGATGTCTTCGAGGATGTCGTCGTCAGCGGCATCGGCAGCTGCTGACCGCAGGATGAGCCCATGGTCGCTGCCATCCATCCCCTCAAGAGCTACCCCCTTCAACACATCACGACGATCATCGTCTCGGATGGAACGGGAAATATTCAGCCCCGGAGCACCGGGTGTGACGATCGCGTAGCGGCTTTTGAAGAGAAGCCGGTCCGTTACAGGCGGGGCTTTCCCGGCCTCCGCGAAACCGGAATGCTGAACGCGGATGATTTCGCCGGGAACAAGGCCCTTCGTGCGGCGCAGGAAACCCTGCCCGCCGGGCCAGCTGACCACAGCACCACCTTGGCCTTTGAGCGTCCTCTCCACTTTGGCCGCGTGGATAGTGCCCAGGCGGGGCTCGGCGTCGATCAGCAGGTCTTCTAGGCGGCCATCGACCATCAAGGCCGCGGCCTCCCTGCCCTGCCAGTGATCGAGAGCAATCAAGCGACCTTTCACAGCACACCTCCCACGCGGAGCCCGGCGTTTCTCAACAAGTTGGCGGTCTCAACCAGAGGCAACCCCATGATCGCGGGGTACGAGCCCGAAATCCACGGAATGAAGGCGCCCGCGGGCCCCTGAATGCCGTAGCCACCCGCTTTGCCGTGCCAGTCGCCGGTCGCAAGGTAACCGTCGATCTCGCCACCGCTGAGACGCTTCATGCGAACCTGAGAAACGCAATCGCGCAGCCATGTCTGCCCGGCGGTCTTCACTGCGACCGCCGTAATGACCTGATGGCGACGCCCAGAGAGCTTTTCGAGAAAGGCGCGTGCCTCGGCCTCATCAGCAGGCTTGCCCATGATGCGACGGCCCAGCGCGACGGTCGTATCCGCGCATAAGATCACCTCGTCTTCGGCGGCAGAGAGCGCCTCGGCTTTTGATCGGGTGATCCTGTTGCAATAGGCGCGCGGCAGCTCGCCTTTTAGGGGGTCTTCGTTGATATCAGGGGCGCGAACCTCAGAAGGTTCCAGCCCCAGAACACCCAAAAGCTCGCGCCTCCGGGGCGAACCGGAGCCGAGCACGAGCCTGAGGTCGGTCATCTTACCGGAAGCGGTAGTTGATGCGGCCCTTCGAAAGATCGTAGGGGGTCATCTCAACCTGCACTTTGTCGCCGGTCAGAACGCGGATGCGGTTCTTGCGCATCTTGCCTGCCATTGTCGCGACGATCTCATGGCCGTTTTCCAGCTCGACCCTGAATGTCGCGTTAGGCAGGAGTTCCTTGACGACACCGGGAAATTCGAGCGGTTCTTCCTTAGCCATGGTCTCTCCTTAAGTAGATCCTGCTCACAAGAGCAAGCGCGCCACCATATGCGGCGGACAGGCCGCCATTTCAAGGGAATTCAACGCAAACGGACCTGTTGGGCCTTGGTTCGCGCTGTCTGTTCGCCCCAGTGACGGTGGTTAAACTGGGCCCCTTCGGCGCGGACACGGGCGATCGCGCTCACATCGACGTCGGCGCGCACCCATCCCGGTTGGTCTAGGGCGCCTTGAGCGATCACACCATCAGCGGCGAAACCTACATCCGGGGGGCCGTAGATGCCGGCGGCGCCGAAGTTTTCATCGACGGCGGGGCTCCAGGGGCAGTCGCCCACCGTGGGCGCCTGCACCGTGATGCACTGGTTCTCCAAAGCGCGCGCCATGGCGCCGATGCGGACCCGGTTCCAGCCGTGGTGCGTGTCGGTGCAGGAGGGCACGAGGAGGATGTCAGCGCCTGCCTCAACAACCGCGCGGCCAAGCAAAGGGAACTCGGCGTCATAGCAGATCAGCACTGCCAAGCGACCCAGGGCCGTGTCGAGAACCACGAGCGGATCGCCGGGTGAAATTCCCCATGTCTCCCGCTCAAACCGGGTCATGGTCTGCTTGTCGCAAACGGCGGTGTCGCCGGACGGTGCGAAGAGGCGTGCGCGGTTTACCGTTGTCTCGCCCATCCTCTCAGGCGCGGAGGCTGAGAGGATATGGCACCCGTACTCTGCCGCCAGCCGTGCATGAAGGGCGCAGACCTCGGGCATCAGCTCCGTCACGGCATCGATGGAGCTCTCCAGCTCCCCTGCCCGCCCTGTAATCGTAGCGAGTTCCATGGAGCCGTACTCTGGGAACACAAGAAGGTCCGCCCCGGCCTCAGCCACCCAGCGCTCCAGCTTCTCGGCATAGGCCTCCCAGCTCGTGAGCACCTCCATGGTGTATGCGGCGGCAGCGATCTTCATAGGCGGCGCCCCCACAATTGGAGAGGCTTCTTCGTCTCAGAGGCGTGCCCGTGATCCTTCCACGAAAACTCTGCGACAGCCCCCTCGAGGGGCGCATATCCCCGCGCACTCCAGAATGCGTCGAGGGGCCGGTAGTTAGCTGACTTCGCGGGATGATCTGAGGGACGAACGACGCTGGCGAAGACACTTCGTGTCAGGCCCAGCGCACGAGCATGAGCTTCACGCTCATCAAAGAATGCATGCCCCAGACCGCGCCCGCGGTAGGGGGCGAGCAGGACAGACTCCGCACAATAGAAGGTCTCGTCCACAGGCCAGTCGTTAGGGAGAGCTTCTGCGAAATCCTCCGCATGGTCGGTCATTGGCGCACCTGTGGAGGCGCCCACCATCTGCGGCCCATCCCAAGCCGCCACGCACACTGCACCGGGCTTAGTGTAGGCCCTGAGATAGACTTCCTCGTAGCTCAGATCGCCGTCGTAGAGGTAAGGCCAATCCGCAAAAACTGAAATCCGAAGACGCGCCACATCGCCCAGCACATCTGCGAGCCGTTCGCCCGTCAGAGGCTCGACCCTCAGGCTAGCCGTCAACAGGCTCGCCCCACTTGCCCTTCAGGCGCTCCACGATCTGGTCCCGCGCCTGGCGGTAGCTTTCAAGCTTGGCGTCGCGCGTCTCGCCAAGACCCGTCGGATCGAGGATCGGCCAGTACTCCACCGTGAGCGAGAAGTAACGGGTCAGTTCCAGCGCGCGCCGCTGCGATGCCGGTGATAGCGCCACAACGATGTCGAAGGAGCTCAGATCATCGCCCCATTGCTCCATCATGTCGAAGCTGCGCGACCGGTGGCGCGACAGCTCGACACCCATCTCCTGACAGACCGCGATTGAGAAACCATCGATTTCGAGATCGTTGTGCACGCCAGCAGACTGCACATAGGTCTCGGTGCCATAGAACTTCTTCATCAGCCCTTCGGCCATGGGCGACCGTACTGCGTTATGATCACAGCAAAAGAGCACGGACTGAGGAAGATCGTCGGTCACCTCAGCCTCCGAAATGCAAAACGCAGATGAGGGTAAAGAGGCGCCGCGCGGTGTCGTGATCGACCTCCGCCTTGCCGTCGAGACGTTCTTTCAGGACGCTTGCGCCCTCGTTGTGGATGCCACGGCGCGCCATATCGATCGTCTCGATCTGGGACGGCGGCATCGTTTTGACGGCCTCGAAGTAGCTTTCGCAGATGCTGAAGTAGTCTTTGACCACCTGCCGGAAGGGCCCAAGCGACAAAAGGAACTGCGCCACCGGTTCGTCCGCTTCCGAGGTCACGTCAAAGACCAGCCGCTTTTCGCGGATCGAGAGGCCCAGTTTGAAAGGCCCCGGTGCTGCGTCCCGGCCAGCGCGCTCCGGCAAGGAGAACGAGTTGTCTTCCAAGAGGTCAAAAATGGCGACCTTACGCTCCTGCTCGATTTCGGGCGTGGGCGGCGGAAGGTTCGCGTCATCAAGGACGATATGGGTTAGTCGTGCCATGGGCCTCCGGTAGCATCTCAGCCCCGGCCCCGCCAGCGGCCTTTGCATGCGCGCACAGGCGCTTCGCGTTGCGTGGGCGCCGCACGCCGCTACCCTCAAGCCATGACCAAGACCTCGACCGAAGAAGACCAGAAGGACGCCGCCGGGCGCCGCAAACGTGGCGAGTTCGTCCGCGGCGTGAGCCAGTTCCGCCATGCCATCGGTGACGCCGACTTCCCCGTAGAGCCGGGCCGATATCACCTCTTCGTCGCGCTGAACTGCCCGTGGTGTCACCGCGTGACGCTTGCGCGGGCAGTGCTGGGCCTCACCTCCTCCATCACCGTGGATGTCGCCTTCCCCAACCGAACGGATGAGAACGACCCTGTGGGCCCAAACCTGTGGGAATTTGCGCCCCAACGGATCGCCAGCCTGACCGGCGCGCAGCTGCCTGAATGCACAACCGAAACAGGGACCGGCCGAGGTGAGCGCCTTGCGATCGACATCTACGGCGCCGAAGGGTCGGAGGAGAAATCCCTTCCAATCCTCTATGACAAGAAAGCAGGCAGGATCGTCTCGAATGAAAGTGCAGAGATCATTCGCATGTTTTCGGCGCATGCGGACGCGCTCGGCGGTGAAGGTGATCTTTCCCCTGCCGCCCTCCAGGAAGACATCGACGCACTGAACGATCAGATCTACGTGACGATCAACAACGGGGCCTACAAGGCTGGGTTTTCGTCGGACCAGTCGGTCTATGAAGCTGCATTCAAAGCCTATTTCGCCACGCTGGACGATCTCGAAGAACGGCTTTGCGATGGTCGGCGGTTCCTAACGGGCGATCAGTTCACCGAGGCAGATCTGCGTCTCTTCCCGACGCTCTACCGGCATGACCCCGTCTACTACGTGCGCATGAAACTCAACGGCGCGCGCATCCTCGATTATCCGCACCTTTGGCGCTGGCTCTGCCGGGTCTATACGCTGCCCGGGGTCCCGGAAGCCGGGTCGCTCACGCATTGCAGACAGGGGTATTTCGGGCGGACGTGGAATGGGACGATCCCGCTCGGCCCCTTCGCGCCAATGCCCTACCCGGAGGCTTATAGGCACCCTGAGCTCGCCTAAGACCCTCTAGTCGTTCAGACGATCAAGCCGCGCGCGGACACTGAGGCCATGCGCTTCAAGGCTTTCGGACTTTGCAAGCGTCTCTGCCGCCGGACCAATGGCCTTGAGCGCCTCGGGCGTCATCCGCGCTAGCGTCGTGCGCTTCATGAAGTCGAGCACGGAGAGGCCGGAGGAGAACCGTGCAGAGCGTGCCGTGGGCAGCACGTGGTTCGGGCCGCCGACATAGTCGCCGATTGCCTCAGGCGTCCATGCCCCGATGAAGATCGCACCTGCGTGGGTGATCCGGCCCGCTAGGCCATCTGCATCAGCGACGCAAAGCTCTAGGTGCTCGGGCGCGATGCGGTCTGTCAGGGCCACGGCCTCGTCAAGGTCCCGCACCGTGATAACAGCGCCATAATCGCGCCAGCTAGGCCCCGCGATCGCGCGTCGTTGAAGGGTTTCAAGCTGGCGATCCACCTCGCCCGCCACGGCTTGGCCAAAAACCTCATCCGTGGTGATCAAAATGGACTGAGCGCTCTCGTCATGCTCGGCCTGGGAGAGGAGGTCGGTGGCAATCCACGCAGGATCGTTGTCTGCATCGGCGATCACAAGGATCTCGGAAGGACCCGCGATCATATCGATGCCGACCTTGCCGAAAACGCGCCGCTTGGCCGCCAAGATCGCAGGCGTCGATGAGGTTTACCGGGTGGGCGGCGCGCAAGCTGTGGCCGCGCTTGCCTATGGCACGGCCTCCATTG
>JBCBFV010000166.1:0-5691 GCA_038527425.1 Pseudomonadota bacterium | reverse complement strand
GTACATGCCGACTATTTCCATAAATTTGTCGACGATCCGCTTTTCGCAGCTCATGCATTTCCAGAGGTTATGAGAAATGTTGCCACAGGAATCCTCCTGAGATTTAGCAGCATCAGGGAGATTGACGAAGACTCCCTATTGGCGAAGTGGGTGAACTTTATACAGCAGCGGCTTGGAATACTACTTGAAGGAGAAGAGGCTGCATTGCCTGAGGATGCGGACAACACTGAGAGGCTGCAACTCGTTGAAGATATTGTTGGGGCGTTCACAGCTCAGAAATGGCGAAATGGCAAAACCTTGATTGAGGAGATCCTGTAATGCAGCGCGCACTTTGCCAATTCAACTCCGACGGTGTCACGGCTTTTCAAGAACTTGTTGACGGCGAAAGAGCGAAGGTAAAGCCTTCGCAGGCTGCGAAGGTTTCCGAAGACTTCTTTGTCAAAGTTGAGAAACTCGCCGAAGCCTCCGCCCTTGTGCAGGAAGTCCAAGGTGCAAGTCAGATCGACACCACCAAGCATTTCGCGAGTAGGTACGAATTTGGTGCCTATCTAAACGAGAAGCTGCCGAGAGACTTGTCCACTGTTCAATATTCGAACGTAGGGTTGTGGGCATGGATTTCGGCTGTCCAACTGCGCCAATTGCTGAAACCTTCCAGTCGGGGAAGTTCTTTCGACTTGTGGAGCAGCTATCGGTACATTCCACTGGCCTACAGCAAGTTCCGTTACTATAGGCATTTGGCTTTCATTTCGTTCTGGCTTCACAGGCAACTGGGCGAGACTGCGGCTCGCTTGTTCTTGTCTAGACCCATGTACGAACACTCCGATGCCATCGAGCAACTCTACACCTCGGATAAAGATTTTTTGACGACACCAGCCTTACTCGAAGTGGCGGTTGAGATGTACCTCGACGAGGAAAGCGGGGTTATGAAGAAGAAGGCGCTTGGAAAAGAAACCCCGGGCAGCGCCAGACGCTTGGCAACCAAGGTGGCTAAACAGCTTCAGTTAAATTTTGACATGCATTCCATGACCAAAGAACAGGTCTACAGTCTATTGCCTGCAGAGTTTGATGATTGGAGAAAATAACAGCGCCAAGCTGTGCTCCATTCGTCCTCAGACTTGGCGTTGCAATTCAGGGGCCCCGAAGGCGGGCTGTGGTAGGAGTGAAGGCATAGTCTCAAAATGACTCAATGCGCTCGTTAAATTGAAATCCAGTCAAAAAACACGCATCAAGGCATGGCGACAATGATGTTATTTCTGACGAACCGTTCGATTTTTCAACTTGAGGCCGCCTTGGGGACAAGCGCGGCCTCCACAAAGAAAAACCCCTTAAGTCACTGAATCTCAACAGATAAAGTGTTGCAGATTAAACACGGACATAAGTTTGCAAATTCGTGTACACCGGTTCGATTCCGGTACTCGCCTCCACTGCTATCAAATTTCATCACCGACCGCCTGAGCATACACGGACAGACCGGGACGTGTGTTAAACCCGTCCATTGATCGGTCTGTCGGACGGTGTCGACCTGTCCGTGAAGACAGGCCCGATCGCAATCGATCCACCTCCGCCACGACCTCGCACCAAACAACCTGCTCGGGCACCCATCACTCCGCCGCGATCGCCAGAGCGGGCTTCTCGGCCGGGACGGGCGCATCTTGCGCCGTCTCCGGCGCGATGCGGCGGGCTTTCAGGCCGTAGACAAGTCGGTACATCGGCGGCGTGAAGTAGAACGAAACCACCGAGGACAGCAAAACACCCCCGGCGATAGCCACCGCGAAGGGGGGCCAAAAGCCGCCGCCCTCGAGGATCAGGGGAAGGAACCCGCCAAAGGTCGTGGCCGTCGTGGAAAAGATGTGGCGGCTGGAGCGTCCGACGACATCGGCCATTGCATCTAGATCGCCTTGCCGCGCCCGCGCATCCCCTTGCAACCCCGTCAGGATGATGATGGCCGCGTTGATCGACACGCCGATGGATCCGATCACCCCGATGATCGCCATGATCCCGAACGGGTATTGCATCACCGCAAGCGACAGCATCGACAGCCCCGCGGAGAGAACGCATACCACAAAGGCCACAGCCGTCAGCCGGAAGGAATTGAAGGTCAGCGCGATGGTCGCGATCATCAGCATCACGATCACCCCGATAGAGGCAAGGAGATTGCCAACCGTGCTCGACCGCGCGTCCGCATCGCCACCCAGTTCCATCCGGTAGCCTGCGGGCAGGGCAAACCCCGCCTCGTCAAAGGCGACCAGCACCTGCTCCAGCGCTTCGGCGGGCAAGACATCGGGCACCAGATAGGCACGCACGGTATTGATCCGCTCGCCATTGCGGCGCGCGATCACGCTATCTGCGGCCTCGAGTCGGGGTGTCGCGATCTCGGATAGGGGCACGGCGGGGAAGGCACCGCTGGCCGACACGGCAGGCGCATCGGGCAACAGAATGGGCAGGTCCGCGACCGCGCCCAATTCGGTAAAGGCCGCCTGATCGAAGCGCACCCGCACGGGCAATTGGTCGGTGCCCTCCACAAGGCTGCCGCCCGTCGCGCCAACCAACCCGTTTTGAAGCTGGCCCGCCACGTCCGTGACGTTGAGCCCCAAGAGACGCGCCTGCGCTTCGTCTATGTCGAACCGCACCTGCGGCGCGCCGCTGGAGACCTCGGTGCGAACCTGCGTGATAGTGGGGATATCGGCCATCAAGGCCCGCGCCTGGTCGCCATAGTCGCGCAGCACGGCCAGATCGGGACCGACAAGACGTACCTCCACCGGGGCGGCCACCGGCGGCCCCTGCACCAAACCGCGCACGATCACACGAGCCTCCGGGTGGCTTTCGTCAAAGGTCGATTGCAAGTCGGACACCAGCCGTGCGGCATCCTCGGCGATCACCGTCTTGACCATCGCGATGGCAAAGCCGGGCTCCTGCGAACGTCCGCCGGTGATGTTGTAGTAAAACGCCGGTCCAGACTGGCCGACAGACCAGTAGATCTGATCGATCCCGTCCGAGGCGCGGATGATGGCGTCCATCTCCTCTACAGTCTGGGCCGTGGCCTCCAGCGCGGTGCCGGGCGGCATTTCGACCTCGAGGTAGAACTGATCCCGCTCTACCCCCGGAAAGAACTGCGCCGTCAGCGTCGGGAAGCTCGCGAAACCGATGACCGGCAGGATCAACGCCAGCGCGATGGACTTCACCGGATTGCCCGCTGACCAGCGCAACGAGGCGCCAAAGGCCCGACCCATCGCGCCCGAACGCACACCGCTGGGCGCGCCGGCCTTGATGAACCACCCCGCAAGGGCGGGCGTGACGGTGAGCGCGATGAACAAGGACCAGATCAGCATGACCACCACGGCAATGGCGATGGCGCCCACAAAATCACCCGGGGGTCCCGGCAAAAGGATCATGGGGGTAAACGACAAGGCCGTTGTTACGGTCGATGCCAAAAGCGGCGCAGCCAAACGCCGGACCGCGTCGCTGACGGCGGCCTCGCGCGCCTCGCCCTTTTGCACACGTTGGCGGACCTCATCGACCATCACGATGGCCGCATCCACCAGCAGGCCCAGCGCCACGATCAGCCCCGACACCGACATCTGGTGAATAGGCAGCCCGATGAAATTCATCGTGGCAATCGTGGCCAGCGACACCACCGGCAGAACCAGCGCCACGATGGCCGCCGCGCGCAGGCCCAAGGTGACAAAGAGCACTGCCACCACCAGCGCCACACCGATGGCCATGTTCAGGCCGACCTCGGCCAGCCGATCGGCGGTATAGGTGCTCTGATCGAACAGCAGCGTCTGCGACAGGCCCAGCGGCACGGCGTCGGCACTCGCGTCCAGCTCGTCGCGCACGAACTGCATCCAGCGGTCGATCTGAACACCGTCCTGGGCCAGCACGCCGACCAGAACGGCGGGACGACCATTGGCAAAGGCCAACTCCTCTCCCGGACTGCGGGGGCCGCGGGACAGGTCCGCGATGTCGCCCACGGTCACCGTTGCGCCGTCCTGACCTTCGCGCAGCACCACCTGCGCCACCCGGTCGAGCGCGTCGATCTCACCCGTGATGTTCACTGTCAGATCACTCTGACGGCCTTCGATCCGGCCCGCCTGAACCTTGCCATCGGCCAGCGTGATGCGTTGCGAAATCTCTGCCACGCTTAGACCCAGCGCGGCTGCGGCCTGCGGATCGACCTCGACCAGAACCTCATCCACAGGCTCTCCAAACAGATCGACAGCGCGGGTAGACGGGATCGACCGCAGGCGGTCAGCCAACGCCTCCGCATAGCCATGGGTCAGGGTCGGCGGGACAGCGTCGTGATCCTGCGTGATCGCGATGACGGCGGAATAGGCGGACACGCCTTCGGCATCGAATTCCGGCGGCAAGACCCCTGCCGGGAAATTGCGCCGGGCGTCTTCGACAGCATCCCGCGCTTCGGACCAGACCTGTTCAATGGTCGCCTCGTCCAGCGTTTCAAGCAGTTCGATCGACACGATGGACACACCGCTGCGGGACGCCGAGGTCACGGTGTCGACCTCGGCAATCTCCCGCAGCTCCTCTTCGATCTCGGCGGTGACCAGTGCCTCGACCCGGGCGGGGTCGGCGCCCGGGAAGGTGGTGGATACCGTCGCGAAGAGGTTGGTGATCGTGGGGTCTTCCTGCCGCCCGATGGACAGGAAGGCCGACAGGCCAGCAGCGACCAGCACAAGCATGATCAGCGCGACAAGACGGGGTTGGCGAAAGGTCAACGTTTCCATGGGTTTAGCCCTCGACTAGCCGGAATTTATCCTTGAGCGTCCAAAATGCGGACCTGTTGACCGGGCACCACGCGGTGCGCGCCGGTGGCGATCATGCGCGTGCCTTGGGGGAAGGTGCCCCGCACAAAGGCCTGCGTTTCGGCGGCGTGCAGGACCTCGACCACGGCGGATCGCACCACCGCGTCGTCACCTGCCACGAGGATGGTCCACAGACCGCCCGCCCCCTCTTGCAGCGCATCCAGCGGCACCCAGGCCCCCGGCGCGGCGATCGTCGTGTCCACCCGCAGGGTCGCCGTCTGCCCAAAGGCCAGCGACCGGTCGGTGTCGAGCGCGAAGATCGCCGTCCGCGTCCGCGTCACCGGGTCGATATCGGGACGCATCTGCACCAAACGGGCCGCGTATGGCGTGCCGTCGACAACGATCTCCACCAGACCCAAGGCATCGATATCCAGCGACAGCGGCAGACCGATGCGCACCTCTGGCCCCGTCTCCGCGATCAGGCCCACCAGCGGCGTACCTGCCGAGACGATTTCGCCCTGATCGGCCATTTGCGCCCCGACACGCCCATCAAAAGGCGCGCGCAGCACGGACTTCTTCAGGTTGATTGTGACAGACCGCAGCGCCGCGTCGATCTCGCGAATGCCGTTCTGCAACTCGTCCCGGGTCGCGACGGCCTGCTCAACCGCCTCATCACTGGCAAACCCTTCCTCACGCAGGCGCTCGGCCCGCTTCAGGCGGCTTTCGGCGAACTCCAATTGCGCCGACAGGGCCGCCCGCGACGCGGTCAGGCGGTCATCCTCGGCCAAGAGCAGATCGGTATCCAGCCGCGCGATGACCTGCCCCTCCTGCACCTCTTCGCCTTCGGTCACGGCCAGTTGCACCAGTGTCCCACCCAACTCGAACGCCAGCGTGGCCTGCGTCGCGGCCTCGATCTGTCCCACGAATTGCCGGG
>JBCBFV010000165.1:0-5721 GCA_038527425.1 Pseudomonadota bacterium | reverse complement strand
GACCATCTGGTTCTGACGGCTCACCGTCATGTGGCGGTCGCGGATCACGGGCGGCATATCTTCGACTTCACGGCCCTCGGCCACCCACTTGGGCAACCCGCCGTCGAGCACGGCCACGTCCTTTTTGCCCATCAGGCGGAACAGCCACCACACGCGAGGTGCTGAGAAAAGGCCCATGCCGTCATAGATCACCACCTGATGGCCATCGCCCACGCCCATCGCGCGCATGCGGGACATGAACTTTTCGACCGGCGGCACCATGTGCGGCAGGTCGGAGCGTCCGTCCGAGACATCATCGATGTCGAAAAAGCGTGCACCAGGGATGTGGCCCGCATCGTATTCGGCCTTGGCGTCACGGTTCATTGCAGGAAGATACCAAGACGCATCCAGCACGCGCAGGTCAGGGTCCTTGATGTGGTCAGCCAACCAAGCGGTCGAGACCAATTGCCGGGGATTATCTTCAGCCATAGCCGTGCTCCAATCGCCGGTGTCCTACGCCTCCCGGCTCAATCCCGCAAGAAGCGCAAACAAAAACGGACGGAGCCCGACCCGCTCCGCCCGTCCATGTTCAAGAAAGACGATTCGCTGCCGTCTCACTCGGCACGAATATTGCGTAGGGGTCTATGTATCGCAAGGATTATGGCGCGGCCGGTGCGATTCAGGGGGCCTTTGGCGATTGAACGCTGCGTCTTAGACAACTTGCAGCTGAAATCGCGGGGGTCGCGGCAGCGATTCTTTGGAAATCAGTGGTCGCGCAGCAGACGGGCCTTCTGACGCTGCCAGTCGCGTTTGGCTTCGGTGGCGCGCTTGTCGACGTTCTTCTTACCCTTGGCGATGCCGACCTTCAGCTTCACCAGCCCGCGATGGTTGAAGTACATCACCAACGGCACGATCGTCATGCCCTTGCGCTGGGTCGCGTTCCAAAGGTTCGACAGCTCACGCTTGGAGCACAAAAGCTTCCGCTTCCGGCGCTCCTCGTGCTTGAACATCTTCGCTTGCTCGTAAGGCGCGATGTAGGAGTTGGTGAGCCAAAGCTCCCCGTCCTCAACCTCGGCATAGCTTTCAGCGATGTTTGACCCGCCTTGGCGCAGGGATTTCACCTCCGAGCCTTCAAGGATGATGCCCACCTCGAGGTCGTCCTCGATGGCATAATCGTACCGGGCACGCCGGTTCTCGGCGATCACCTTGTAGTTGGGGTTGTCATCCTTCTTGGCCATCGCGCGGATATAGGCGTGGAGGGGCCAGCGACACAAGGCTGGCCCCTCCATTTAGTGCCGTTCAAACGGCAGGGGGCGCAATTGGACCCTCAGCGTGGCGGCGAGAGCGTCGTGCATCGTGGGCCGATGCATGCCGACGTCTTGCAGCATCCGGTCATCGAGCGCGTTGAGCGTCTTCAGCGATCGTTGCGCATCGCGACGCAGCGCGAACTCGTGAAGGAGGCCCGTGAGACGGGAAAAGGTCGACTGGGGGCGCACCGCGCCATGGAGAGCTGTATCAGCCATAACTGGGTTCCTTTCGGTTGATGAAAGGAAGATAGGGAAGCGCGGCTTGTAAGAGAAACGAATAGATGGCATAGATGCTTTCAGATTTTCTGATAGGTGTTCCCATGCAGAGCCTCGACCTCGATCTTCTCCGGACCTTTGCGGCCATCGCCGATACGGGCAACTTCTCGGCTGCGGCGAGCCAGGTGTTCCGCACGCCCTCTGCGGTCTCCATGCAGGTCAAGAAGATGGAGGAGGTGATGGATCGTCCCCTCTTTGTGCGCGACAGTCGCTCGGTCCGGTTGACCGAGGAGGGGGAGCAGGTGCTCACCCACGCCCGGCGCATGCTGGCGCTCGATCAGGAGTTCCGTGCGCAATTCGATCCCAATGCCCTGAAGGGTGAGGTGCGCCTCGGCGTGCCTGATGACGTGGCCGAACGGTTCTTGCCTGAGATGCTGCGCCGGTTCTGCTGCACCTATCCCGGCGTGACCGTGAACGCGCTCGTCGCCAACACCCAGCCGATGATCGATATGGTTGCCGAGCGGCGCCTTGATATGGCTATCATCACACGCCTGCCGTCCCAACGCGACAAGCGCCCGGGGGAGGTGTTGCGGACAGAGCAGCTCGTTTGGGCCGGGGCGCGCGGTGGGATCGCCCATGAGGCAGATCCGATCCCTGTGAGTGTCTGGGAAGAGAGCTGCGCTTGGCGCAAGGCTGGCCTTGAAGGGTTGGAGGCGCTTGGGCGTGACTATCGCATCGCGCTCGAGTCAGGCCACCTGAGCGGACAGAAAGCGGCGATCCTCGCGGATCTCGCGGTGGCACCTATCCCGGTGTCTGCGCTCGGTGGGGATGTGATCGAAGTGCCGGCCTCTGCCGGGATGCCCAAGCTCTGCGCCTACGAGCTATGCTTGATCGTGGCAGATGGGCTGCAAGAGCACGCAGCGGCCGCGGCGGACCATCTGCGTGCGTCTTTTGCTGTGACGTCGCTGGCGGCGGCCTAGATCAGGCCCGCGTGTGCCATGGCCGCGTCCATCTTGGCGGCAGTGGCGTCCGACAGCTCCACCAGAGGGGAGCGGACTTCTGCGGAGCAGTGGCCCAGCTTCGCGGCACCATATTTTGCGCCACACAGCCCCGGCTCCGCGAAGACCGCGGTGTGGAGAGGCATCAGGATGTCCTGAAGCTCCACCGCGCGGGCGTAGTCACCGGCGAGACACGCGTCCTGCATTTCAGCGCAAAGCTTCGGCGCGACATTCGCGGTAACCGAGATGCAACCAACGCCGCCCATGGCGTTATAGCCCACGGCGGTGGCGTCTTCGCCCGACAACTGGATGAATTCGGTGCCGCAGCTTAGCCGCGTGGCCGGAACCCGTGCCAGATCGGCGGTGGCGTCTTTCACGCCTACGATCTCCGGCAGTTTCGCCAGCTCGCCCATCGTCTCGTCGCTCATGTCGATGACCGACCGCGGCGGGATGTTGTAGATGATGATCGGCAGACCGACGGCCGCGCAGGCCTCGAAATGCGCCATCAGGCCCCGCTGGGTGGGTTTGTTGTAGTAAGGCGTCACGACGAGCGCGCCATCCGCGCCCGCATCTTTCGCCGCTTTCACGAGGCGCACCGATTCTGCGGTGTTGTTGGATCCTGCACCGGCGAGAACTGGAACCCGGCCCGCAGCCTGTTCGACCACGGTCGCCACCACGGCGTCATGTTCCTCATGGGTCAGCGTCGGGCTCTCACCCGTCGTGCCCACTGGAACAAGGCCTTTGGTGCCTTCGGCTATGTGCCAGTCCACCAGCCGTTTGAGCGCATCATGATCCACCGCATTATTTGCAAACGGGGTGATCAGAGCGACCATCGAGCCTTTGAACATGTTAGCCTCCTTCGGCGAAATTGCGCGTTAGACTGTGCGCAGGCCCTGCTATGCCAAGATTGTCAGTTGCCACAAGGGGCCTGAGCGCTCATTTCAAAGAGAAACGAGCAGCAGGCAGGGGTCCATGAGACCAATTCTGGCTTTTATCGTCGGCTTCTTGATGATTTCGGGGGCCGTATCGGCGCAGGGAACCTCTGCGTTCACGCAGGCGCTTGAAGCGCGTGCCGCGGGCGATTGGGATCGCGCAACCGAACGCGCCGCCGCCGCTGGTCCCCTCGCGCGCGATATTATCGAATGGCACAGGCTGCGCGCCAAAGAGGGCACATTCGCGGAGACCCGCGCGTTTCTGGAACGTCATCCCGATTGGCCGGGGCTGCCTTATCTGCGCAGCCGCTCTGAGCATTCGATTACCGAGGCGGCGTCCGCCCAAGACATCATCAGTTTCTTTGCGCCCCAGTTACCGCGCACAGGGAACGGGTCGCTGCGCCTTGCCCAAGCGTTGACAGCTGTCAACGAGGTCGAGGCCGCCCGGACAGAAGCCGTTCGCGCCTGGACCACGCATTCGATGAATGAGGAGGAGGAAGCGGCGCTCCTTTCTGCCTTCGGCCAGACCATCGCGCCTTTCCACGCGGCGCGCGCTGACATGCTCCTCTGGCGCGGTCTCACGGAGCAGGCAGAGCGTCTCTTGCCCCGTCTGAGCGCGGGTGATGCGGCCCTGACCCGCGCGCGGATCGCGCTGCGCGAGAACCGAGATGGGGTGAACGCGCTGATTGCCGATGTGCCTGCGCCGCAATCCTCTGATCCCGGTCTGGCCTATGAACGCTTCCTCTGGCGTGCCACGCGGGGCCGAACGGATTCAGCGATTGAACTGATCTCCGCGCAGACGGAGCTTGGCCAGCCGGAGGCTTGGGGCAACCTGCGCCGCCGCTATGCTCGCCAGCTCATGCGCGCTGGGTCTGACCGCCGGGCTTATCGCCTTGCCGCGAACCACGGGCTTTCTGAGGGGCGCCACTATGCCGATCTTGAGTGGCTCTCGGGCTACATCGCACTGCGCAAACTGCGCGACGCGGATCAGGCGCTCATCCATTTCGAACGGGTGGAGAAGGCGGTGGATACGCCCATCTCGCTCGCCCGGGCGCAGTATTGGCAGGCGCGTGCCCATGCCGCTGTCGGGGTCACGGATGCCGCGCAGTTCGACTACATGCGCGCTGCTCAGCACCAGACGGCGTTTTACGGCCTCCTCGCGGCCGAAGAGGTCGGCGTGGGCATGGACCCAGCTTTGATCGGCAACGAGACCTTCCCGAATTGGCGCGAGGCCGTGTGGACCGATAGCTCCGTCTATGAGGCGGCGCGCCTGCTCATCGCGGCAGGCGACCTGTCCCTTGGTGAGCGCTTTCTCACCCATCTCTCCGAGAGCCTGACGCGCAATGAGATCGGCCAGATGGTCGAGATGGTGCGCGAAGAGCTGCGCGAGCCGCACCTCGAAGTCATGATCGCAAAGCGCGGCGTTCAGTACGGCCACCTCATCGAGGGCCCGTATTACGCCCTGCACCCGCTCGCGGACGAAACGGGCGGGGTGCCGCCAGAGCTCGCGCTCGCTGTCGCCCGGCGGGAGAGTGAGTTTGATCCGGCGGTTGTCTCACCGGTGGGTGCGCGCGGCATCATGCAGCTAATGGTGCCCACCGCGCGGGAGATGGCCTCCGACCTCGGCGTGGGCTTCAGCGAAGGGCGGCTCATCAGCGATCCGGCCTACAACGCGCGCCTTGGACTCGCCTTCCTCGCGGAGCTTCAAACACGTTATGGCAACAGCCCGGTGCTGATCTCGGTGGCTTATAACGCGGGGCCGTCGCGGGCGGATAATTGGATGGCCTCTCGTGGCGATCCGCGCCGGGGCAATATCGACCTTGTGGATTGGATCGAACACATCCCCTTCCGGGAGACGCGCAACTACGTGATGCGGGTGACCGAGTCTTTGCCCATCTACCGCGCGCGTTTGGCCGGCGAGACTGTGCCTTTGAACTTCGAGGCCACGCTGCGCGGGGCCATGCCCAGCGGTGAGGTCAGCGGCCCGAGCGCCCCTGTCTGGGCGCCGACAGAAAGCCTCAGGCCCCAGCTGCGGCCTGCCGCTCCCGCCACAGAGTAAAGAGGCCTGCGGCCACGACGAGGGCGGCGCCTGCGGCCACGTTCCAGCGGATGATCTCCCCAAAGACGCTCACGCCAATGGCCGCGCCGAAGACGAGCTGGAGGTAGGCGAAGGGCTGCACGGCAGAGGCCTCGGCCACCTCGTAGCAGCGGATCAGAAGGTAGTGCCCAAGGGCGCCGGTCATGCACAGGAGCGCCATCCAGCCCCAGTCAGGCGCAGTCATATTCTCC
>JBCBFV010000164.1:0-5730 GCA_038527425.1 Pseudomonadota bacterium | reverse complement strand
CTTCGGCATTCCGGGACTCGGCCTGCCGCGCCCGTGGAACAGCCCATATATCTGGGGCACCGTGGCCCTTGTGCTGAAGCCGATCAGGTAAACCGTCAAAATGACAGGAAGGCCCCGGAAGATGTCCGTATAGCCCGCGCCAAAAATTCGGAGCGGAAAGAGCACCGGCGAGCGCACATCACGCATCAACGCAATCATGAGCCCGAGGATCGCGATCATAGGCGCGGACCACGCAAAAATCATGATGTTCTGCAGGAAGGCCTCGATCAGGCCCGGAAACGTGCGCTGAAAGACAGACCAGTTGAAGAAGGATTTGGCCACCTTCTCCCACCCCGGTGCCAAGGGCACCAGGATGATGACAGCGGCGAAAACAGCCAAGCTAGACGCCCCCGCGATCAGCAGGGAGCGTCGTCTCAGTTTGTCTTCGTAGATTTGCCTACGGGTGCGGCTCATTCAGCGATCAGCGGAACGCCGGTCGTGTCTTGCAGCCACTGTGCCTCGATCTCGGCGAGCTTGCCGCTCTCGGTGAGCGAGGCGAGCGCCGCATCCACACATTCCTTCAGCGCGGAGCCCTCTTCCATGAGCATGCCGAACTGGTCAGGCGTCTCAGAGCTTGCGGCCGGGAACTGGCCGATGATCGAGGAACCCTCGATCATGACGGCAGACAGGAAAAGCGCGGTGGGAAGGTCAAAGAGCGCGGCATCAATCTGACCTGCCTGCATAGCTGCCGTCACGTCCGCGTTGTCGCCGTAAAGCAGCGGCTGAGAGGACGGCGCGATCGTTTCGATAAGCTTTGGCACAGCGGTGGTGGACCCCACGGCACCCCACTTCAGTTCTTTCAGGGCGCTGAGTTCGGCGGGCGTCGAAGTGGCGTCGCCCACGGCCAGAACGGCCATGGCGGCGGAGTAATAAGGTGCGGAGAAATCGACCATTTCGTCGCGCTCAGCAGTGATCGAATACTGCTGCATGTTGACGTCGAAGTTCTTGGCGCCGGGCTGGATTGCCTCGTCGAAGGAGGTGCGGACCCAGGTCACGTCATCCGCTGACAGGCCCATCTCCTCAGCCACGGCGTAGGCCACAGCTGCTTCAAAACCCATACCGGAGGCTGGGTTATCGTCCATTACCCATGGGTAATAGGCCGGATTGCCGGTCGCGACCGTCAACTTGCCTTCGGTGAGCGTTTTGCCCTCGTAGCATGCGTGCCCGCCCGCGAGCGCGGCGCTTGCAGCAAAGGTCAGAGCAGTGGTGAGCAACAGGGTTTTCATGGCAGCCTCCTTGAAAGTGTTAACGCGGAGTATGGGCGATGGTCAGGCCTTGTCCAGCCCAGACACCTCCCCCACTTGAGGCGGCCTGCGCAAACGCCTATCTTCTTAGCATTCGAAGGAGCTTCCCGATGTTCGGCATTCCCGGCCAAGCTGCCGTGACCATGACCCCCTCTGCGGTCAAGCAGATCACCCGTCTCATGGAGAAGGGTGACAAGTTCGGCTTGAAGATTGGCGTCAAGAAAGGCGGCTGCGCGGGCATGGAATACACCATGGAATATGTCGACGCCGCAGAGCCCACGGACGAAGTGGTCGAACAAGACGGCGCGCGCGTGCTCATCGCGCCGATGGCGCAGATGTTCCTTTTCGGCACGCAGATCGACTTTGAGACGTCGCTTCTCGAGTCGTCGTTCAAGTTCAATAACCCGAATGTGGTGGATGCTTGCGGCTGTGGGGAATCGATCAAATTCGAAGACGTGCCGAAACCCGCCGCGACATCAGATATCCCCAAGTTAACTTGACCTTGGGCGCCGCTCTTCGCAGAAGAGCGTGAGGGCAAAGCGTTCCGCAAACTGCCTTGCACCTAAGGAGGATACGATGCGCAAACTCGCCGCCGGGAACTGGAAAATGAACGGCATGACCGCCTCCATCGCCGAGGCACGTGCCGTCTCGATCGCGCATCCCAATCCGTCTGTCGATATCTTGCTGTGCCCGCCTGCAACGCTGCTCAGCCGAATGGCCGAAAGCCTTGCGAATTCCTCGGTGGCGCTTGGTGCGCAGGATTGCCATCCGGCGGCTTCGGGCGCTCATACGGGCGATATCGCCGCCTCCATGCTCGTCGAAGCGGGTGCATCAGCGATCATCGTCGGCCATTCGGAGCGCCGCGCTGATCACGGCGAAGGCGACGCCACGGTCAAAGCCAAGGCCGAAGCCGCCATCGCCGCAGGCGTCGTTGCGATCGTCTGCATCGGCGAGACGCTGGAAGAGCGTGAGGCCGGCAAAACGCTAGACGTAACCCGCGCTCAGATCGCAGGCTCCCTGCCTGCGGGCGCAACGGCGGCGAATACCGTGGTGGCCTATGAGCCCGTTTGGGCCATCGGCACGGGCAAAGTCGCCACGCCAGAACAGATCGCAGAAGTCCACGCAGACCTTCGCGCCACGCTTGCAGGCCTGGTCAGCGACGCAAGCGAGATGCGCCTCCTTTACGGCGGCTCGGTGAAGGCCGCGAACGCTGCAGAGATCTTTGCCCTCGACAACGTCGACGGCGCGCTTGTGGGCGGTGCGTCTCTGACAGCTGACGATTTCAACCCGATCATCGACGCGCTCGAAGCGGCGGCCTCCGCGGCCTCATGAGCGTGCCCGCCCCGCGGGGCCTGCGCGGCGCCGCGTATCTTTTCGGGTTTCTGGCCTTAATTCCCATTTTTGCCGTCACTCTGGCGGCGCTCTTTGGGGATTTCGACACGGTTCGCCAGCTGTCGAAGACGGTGCTGTGGCGCTACACTTGGACGACACTCATGCTCGCCGCGCTCGTTGGGGCGGGCACGGCCATTATCGGCACCGGTGCCGCATGGCTTGTGACCATGACGGAGTTCAGGGGCCGCAAGTGGCTGGAGATCGCGCTGGCCCTGCCCTTCGCCTTCCCGGCCTATGTCATGGCCTACGCCTATACCGACATCCTCGACCATCCAGGCATCGTGCAGGCGACGCTGCGCGAGCTCACGGGCTGGGGCGCGCGGGATTATTGGTTCCCTGAAATACGGTCGAACGGCGGCGCGGCGGTGATGCTGACGCTGGTGCTCTACCCCTATGTCTACCTGCTCGCGCGCGCGGCCTTCTTGCAGCAAAGCGCCACGGCCTATCTCGCGGCGCGGTCCCTAGGGCGGACGGCATGGGGTGCCTTCCGATCAACCTCCCTCCCCCTTGCCCGGCCCGCCATCATGGGCGGGATGCTTTTGGCAATAATGGAGACGATTGCCGACTACGGCACAGTGTCTTTCTTCGGGGTTCAAAGCTTTGCCACCGGCATCTACCGCGCCTGGGCTGGCATGTTTGATCGCGGGGCCGCCGCACAGCTTGCGCTTTGCTTACTCGCTTTTGCGCTTTTCATCGCGCTGCTCGAGCGGGCCCAACGCGGCGGCGCCAAGCAGTACAATACCGGCCACCGGAAAGAGGCACTCAGCCGTATCCCGCTGAAAGGATGGCGCAGTTGGGGGGCGACGATCGCCTGCTTCTTGCCCGTGCTGCTGGGCTTCATCCTACCCGTGATCATCCTTGGCCTCATGGCGATGCGATCTGAACAGAACCTCCTGTCGTCGCGTTACCTACTGTTCCTCCAGAACTCGCTCACGCTGGCCACAGTGGCCTCGCTCATTACCGTCCTGGGCGCGGTCGTCATCGCGGTGGCTTTCCGCATGGCGCCGTCGCGTGGAACGTCCTCGGCCGGCCATGTGGCGCGCGTGGGCTATGCCGTGCCCGGCGGTGTCATTGCGGTGGGCCTCATGGTGCCCTTCGCCGCCCTCGACAACCGCATCGACGCCTTCTTCGAGGGTAACTTCGGCATCGACACGGGGCTTCTCTTCACCGGGTCGATCTGGGTACTGGTGCTGGCCTACATGATCCGCTTCACGGCGGCCGCGCTCAACACCTACGAGGCCGGTCTCACTCAGTTGCCGCCGAACCTCGATTCAGTGGCGCGCACGCTGGGATCCCGGCCCACAGGGCTCATCCGCCGCCTCTATTTACCGGCACTTTGGCCCTCAGTCGGGACAGCCCTGCTCATCGTCTTTGTGGATGTGATGAAGGAGCTGCCCGCGACGCTGATCATGCGACCCTTCAACTACGACACGCTGGCCATTCAGGCGCACCGGCTGGCCTCTGACGAAAGGCTGGAAGGCGCGGCTGTCCCGTCCCTCGTACTGGTTGCCGTAGGGCTCTTGCCAGTGATCCTACTCTGCAGATCGCTGGGTCGACGACGCTAGCCGGCACCCCAAAAGAAAAGCGCCCCCCGGTTTCCCGGGAGGCGCCGAATTCAAGCCGCTAAGATTATTCCCAGCCGGCGTTCGTCAGGATCGTGTTTGCTGCGTCGATGTTATCGGCGATGTCAGCAAGATCGATGGAGTCGGGGCGGAAGAAGCCCAGCGATGCCACGGAGGGAGAGATCGCAACGCCCGGGACGCCGGGGTATTCGTCGTTACCCGCAGAGAAGTACTGCTGCGCCTGATCAGAGGCGAGGTACTCGAGGAACTTGATCGCGTTCTCTTTGTTCGGAGCGTTCGCTGCAACACCACCACCGGAGATGTTCACGTGTGCGCCGATGGAGTCCTGGTTCGGGAAGACCCAACCAATGCCATTGCGCGCTTCTTCGTCGAGGCCGGAGACCTCTTTGCGGACGGCGCGGGCGAAGTAGTAAGTGTTGGACATTGCGATGTCGCACTCACCAGAAGCAATGCCGCGCAGCTGGTCGGTGTCGCCACCCTGAGGCGCGCGCGCGAAGTTTGCCACAACGCCGTTTGCCCAGTCCTGGATCGCTTCCTCGCCGAGGTGCGCCGTGAGAGCGGCAGTGATGTTCTGCGTGTAAACGTTCGAAGAGGAACGGATGCAGACCATGCCTTTGTACTGCGGATCAGCCAGCGCCTCGTACGTCTGGGGCGGGTTCGCCACATCGTCCTTGTCGTAGAACAGGATGCGCGCGCGTTGGGAGAAACCAAACCACTGGTTGTCATCGTCCTGCAGGTTTGCAGGGATGCGCGCTTCGAGAACGTCGCTCTCGACCGGCTGCAGAAGACCCATGGCCTTTGCCGTCGTCAGACGCACCGTATCAACGGTCATGAACACGTCAGCTGGGGAGTTCGCACCCTCAGACTGCATACGCGCGATCAGATCACCTGCACCTGCTTCGATGCGGTTGATGGTAATGCCGGTCATCTCTTCAAAGTCGGAATACAGACGCTCGTCGGTGTCGTAGTGACGCGAGGAGTAGAGGTTCAGCTCACCTTCGGCGAAGGCGGGCATCGCCGTTGCACAGATGAGAGCGGAGCCCAAAAGGCGGGCAGTAAGCTTAGTCATGGATTTCTCCCTATTAAACCTGACACGAATGGTCAGATACAGGAGCGCACCGTGCCGTCAAGCCTTTCCGACAGAAATACTTGGGAATGATGCGGCGCGTAGCTTCTATGCGCTCGCCTTTGAGTTCACGCACGGTTTCTACGACGCGTCGCCACCGCCTGCGCGGAGAACGCACACTTCGGCCGCAAGGCGACGACATTGAAGAAGTAGACACCAGAATGGCTGCAGGCTGCGGAAGCTCTTGCTGCAAAGCGGAAGCCGCGATAGCCTTGAAGGCGTTGATTTCACGCCGGTAATTCTGGGCTGAGCACGATGAAACTAGGAAAAAAGGTTAAAGCTCCCGCCAAGGGCGAGTTGTTGCAGGAGCCAGATAAAGTGGCTGGCGCGACATGGTCCGTGGCCA
>JBCBFV010000163.1:0-5771 GCA_038527425.1 Pseudomonadota bacterium | reverse complement strand
AGCAGCGGCTGCCAGATCCAAGGGCTGTAATCGATCACGCGGCGATCGCTCAGGAATTCGCCGAGATACCTGCGCATCGACCAGTAGTCGTAATTGTCGGGTGTCCCCAAGTTCGCCAGAAGGATACCAACCTTCGCCGGCTTCACTGGGGGATGGTCCCCAGGTGCATGGCGAGGAATGGCTGCAGATTGGTCCTGCATCTTTGCGTCAAACATCTGAATTTTCCGGCTTCCTTATTGCTGGAAGACATAAGCGGCGCGGTCAGTTCGTCAATCCGCGTTGGGGTGCACCATACGCCGCAGTTTCGGCGGCTTAAAGCAAGGTTTCGTTAACCAAGTTGAGTCATTGATGAATCCGGGAGGATCGTCATGAACGCTGCACTTGCTTACCTCTATCCGTCTCAGTGCGTCGGTTGCGGCGAGTTCGTCGATTCCGAGAACGGATTGTGCGCCTCATGTTGGGGAGAGACGCCCTTTGTGGCCGGCGCAGTCTGCGATTGTTGCGGTGTGCCTCTTGTCGGCGGCGACGAGATGGACCGAGACATTTGCGATGATTGCCTGAAGACGCCCCGGCCCTGGTCGCAGGGCCGCACAGCGCTCATCTACGCCCGCCGCGGTCGACGCTTGGCGCTGTCCCTCAAGCATGGTGGTCGCGAGGATATCGCTGAAACGGCGGGCCAGTGGATGGCCCGAGCAGCGGGTGAGATCACCCGTGCAAACACGGTCCTTGTACCTGTGCCCTTGCATTGGCTCAGACTTATCGGGCGGCGGTACAACCAATCGGCGCTGTTGGCGGATGCGGTGGCTAAGAATATCGGGCGGCCTGTGATCCACGACGCGCTCAAGCGCCCGGTGGCTACGCGCAAGCTTGATCACCTATCCCCGGGCGAAAGGTTCGGTATCCTGGCGAAGGCCATTGTGCCGAACCCCAAGCGCGACATCGCGGGCAAATCTGTGATGCTGATCGATGACGTGATGACTTCCGGCGCAACGCTTGCGGCCTCAACACACGCAGCTTTGAAGGCCGGGGCGGCGAGAGTTGATGTGCTAACACTGGCGCGCACTGTGCGGGATGCCTAGGTAAGCGCCAACGCTTGCCAAAGGATGCTGCTATGCAACCCGTCGAAATTTACACCACGCAAATCTGCGGCTTTTGCCATGCCGCAAAGAAACTCCTCACCCGCAAGGGCGTCTCGTTCACCGAGATCGACGTGGGCCGTCACCCCGAAAAACGCGCAGAGATGACCCAGCGCGCGAATGGGGGCCGCACCGTGCCCCAGATCTTCGTGGGCAAGACACATGTGGGCGGCTGCGACGATCTCTATGACCTTGAGCGTCGCGGGAAACTTGACGCTATACTCGCTGGATGAAGGCAGCTCTTCTTCAGATGACGTCCGGGCCGGACGTGGGCGCCAATGCGGACGCCCTCGTCACGGCTGTCCGCGATGCCGCGACCGGCGGGGCAGACATGCTCTTCACCCCGGAGGTCTCCAACTGCATGGGCGCGAGCCGCAAAGTGCAGCAGGAGATTTTGCATCTCGAGGAAGACGATCCCACGCTGGCCGCGCTGTGCGACGCGGCCGCAAAGGCCGGGGTCTGGGTATCGGTTGGATCGCTCGCACTGAAGACCGAGGATGCCGACGGCCGCTTTGCCAACCGGTCCTTCCTGATCAATGGCGCAGGCGACATCGTCTCGCGCTACGACAAAATCCACATGTTCGACGTGGACCTGAGCGAAACCGAAAGCTACCGGGAATCCTCGGCGTACCGTCCGGGCGATAGGGCGGTGGTTGCCAAAACCCCTTGGGGTAAGATCGGGCATTCCATCTGCTATGATCTGCGCTTTCCGCATCTCTACCGCGATCTGGCGCAGGCGGGGGCGGACATCTTGATCGTGCCCTCCGCCTTCGCACGTCCCACGGGCGAGGCGCATTGGCACACGCTCCTGCGCGCCCGCGCCATTGAGACGGGCTGTTTCGTCCTCGCTTCCGCCCAAACAGGCGTTCATGGCGAAAGCCGCTCGGGCCCGCGTGCAACCTTTGGTCATTCGCTCGCCGTGGGCCCTTGGGGCGGCGTTTTACATGATGCGGGCACCGAGCCCGGGTTGGGATTTGTCGATCTTGATCTCGCTGACGTCGCCAAGGCGCGCGGAAAAATCGCGTCTCTCACCCATGACAGGCCCTACGCCAAGCCTTAGAAGGCGGCATGGGTGAGCAGAACGATCCACTTCCAGTCGCGGTATTTTCCGAGATCCTCGTCATCGAACAGATGGTGCGGAACCGTGTGTCGAAGGCGTTGCCGAAGGGCATGGAGCTCAGCCATTTCACGGTGCTCAACCATCTGGCCCACGCTGGGGATGAACGCAGCCCCGCGCAGCTCGCCAAAGCGTTCCATGTGACGCGTGGTGCGATGACGAACACGCTCAGCCGGTTGGAATGGGCGGGCTACGTTCATATTCGCCCGGATTGGGAGGACGCGCGGCGCAAAAAGATCGCCATCTCGCCCGCCGGTCGACAGGCGCGGGATGCGGCAATGGCGGCGATCGGGCCCATCATCTCGGAAGCAGTGACCAATGCAGGGTCGGAGGATGTACGCCGCCTCCTGCCTGTGTTGCGGGAGATGCGCCGTGGCCTCGTCGACGACTAACCTTTGCGCGCCGTGGTGACGTAGTTCACCGACAGATCCGTCGAAGAGAACGACCAGCCCCATGTGATCGGGTTAAAGATCATCCCCGTACGATCCAGCGGCTCGAGCCCGGCGGTTTCGATGAGCCCAAAGAGCTCATCCGGAGTGATAAACTTCGCCCATTCGTGGGTACCTTTCGGCAACCAGCGCATGATGTGCTCGGCCCCGATGATCGCAGCCATGTAGCTTCGCGCCGTGCGATTGAGGGTGGAGCAGATGTGGATCCCGCCCGGCTTCACCAGCGCTGCGCAGGCGTTCATGTAGACCTGTGGGTCTGCAACGTGCTCGATCACTTCCATGTTCAGGACGACGTCGAATTGCTCGCCTGCTTCGGCCAGCGCCTCGGCCGTCGTGGCGCGGTAATCGATGTCGAGGCCCGATTGCTCCGCATGGATACCAGCGACAGAGATATTGAGTTCCGCGGCGTCCGCGCCGACGACCGTCGCGCCAAGGCGCGCCATAGGCTCGCAAAGAAGGCCGCCACCGCAGCCAATATCCAGAAGTCTGAGCCCCTCGAACGGGCGCTGATCGGCAAGATCGAGCCCGAATTCACCGGCGATCTGGCGGGTGATGTAGTCCAGCCGGATCGGGTTCATCATGTGCAACGGTTTGAACTTGCCGCTTTCGTCCCACCATTCGGCGGCCATGGCCTCGAACTTGGCGATCTCGGCGGCGTCGACTGTTGTGGCGTTCCCTTGCATTCCGGGCTCCGTTGCGATCATAGAAATTGGGCTCGCGGCCCCTTAGCCGCTATATAGGACTATTATGGACAAAGAGGCAGGCCCCAAGCGCGCGGCGCAATATCTCTACCCGCCGCGGGACCCGTTTGATCAGCGGGTTCTCGAGGTTGGGGACGGGCATCGTGTCTATGTCGAACAATGCGGACGGCCTGATGGCATCCCGGTTGTCGTGCTCCACGGTGGACCCGGTGGCGGATGCAGCCCGGCGATGCGTCGCTACTTTGATCCCGCCAAGTATCGCGTGGTGCTTTTTGACCAGCGTGGCTGCGGGCGGTCGCGCCCCCATGCCAGTGTCGAGAACAACACCACGTGGCATCTGGTCAGCGATATCGAACTGATCCGCGAGACCCTCGGCATCGATCGCTGGATCGTCTTCGGCGGTAGCTGGGGCGCCACGCTTTCGCTGATCTATGCGCAGGCCCACCCGGATCGCGCGGCAGCGCTGGTTCTGCGCGGCGTCTTCCTGATGACGAAGCCCGAGCTCGATTGGTTCTACGGCGGCGGCGCGGGCAAGTTCTGGCCAGACGTCTGGGAGAAGTTCACCAAACTCGTCCCAGCGGATGAGCAGGGCGACTTTATCGAGGCCTATCACCGCCGCCTCTTCTCAGGCGACGTGATGATCGAGACACGCTATGCCCGCGCGTGGTCCGCGTGGGAGAACGCGCTGGCCTCCATGGCCTCCGACGGCTCCACCGGGGAAAGCCCGGCCGAGTACGCCCGTGCCTTCGCGCGTCTCGAGAATCACTACTTCCGCGAGATGGGTTTCTTGAGCGAGGATCAGGCGATCCTGAATTGCATGGACAAGATTCAGCACATCCCTGGGTACATCGTTCAAGGCCGCTACGACATGATTTGCCCGCCCACTTCGGCCTATCAGCTGTCGAAGGCCTGGCCGAAGTCCAAGCTTCAAATGGTGCCTCGTGCGGGGCATGCGCTCTCGGAGCCGGGAATTTCGTCCGCTCTGGTCCATATAATGGACGGTTTGGCCCAGAATCCTCAAGAATTGGGACTGTAGCTCTCACCTTTTGTCAAAGCGCTTTACAGCCGCGTTTGAGTGGATAACCTTCAGTCAAAGGGAACGGCTAGGGACACCCGTCACTGTGGGATCAATACTGCGCATCATTGCGCAGCGATTAGCACTAGGTTTGCTAACGCTGCTCATTGTGTCGATCGTTATCTTCGTATCGGTCAACGCACTTCCGGGGGACTTCGCGCAGGCGATCTTGGGACAGGGGGCGACTCCGGAGGCGGTTGAAGCCTTCCGAGAGGACCTGGGGCTTAATCGCCCCTACCTAGAGAGATACTTCACCTGGCTTTGGGATGCTGTCCGGCTCGATTTCGGCACGGCCTTCTCGCAAGCGCAGTTCGCTGAATTCGCGGGCGGCGCGGCGGGGACGGGCCTCGGCACCGTGGCCGAGATGCTCGGGCCGCGCTTCTCCAACACCATGTTCCTCGCCGGTGTGACCGCCGTTATCGCGGTTCCGCTGTCGCTGACGATCGGGGTTCTGGCGGCGCTCTTCCGGAACTCGATCTTTGACCGCGCAGCCAACATTACCACGCTGACGTCGATCTCCTCGCCGGAGTTCTTCCTCGCTTACGTTCTGATCCTGCTCTTGGCGGTGATGAACCCGCTGCTGCCGTCGCTTTCGGTGATCAACGCTGACATGAGCTTTGGTGAAGCCCTGAAGGTTACACTGCTTCCGGCGCTGACGCTGACGCTGGTCGTGACAGCGCACATGATGCGCATGACGCGGGCGGCGATCATCAACTTGCTCGCTTCGCCCTATATCGAGATGGCGCGTCTGAAAGGTGTGTCGCCCATGCGGGTGATCGTGAAGCACGCGCTGCCTAACGCGCTGGCGCCGATCATCAACGTGATCGCGCTGAACCTAGCCTACCTGATCACCGGCGTTGTCGTGATCGAGGTGGTCTTTGTTTACCCCGGCATCGGACAGCTCTTCGTGGACGCGGTGAAGAACCGTGACATCCCCGTGGTGCAGGCCTGCTGCCTGATCTTCGCCGCTGCCTACATTCTTCTGAACCTGACGGCGGACATCATGTCGATCATCTCGAACCCGCGCCTGAGGCATCCGAAATGAACACCTTCCTCACTCTTCTTATTGCTGTGGCGGTGTCTGTGCCTTTGGGCTGGGTCTTCCGCGCGGGTATGCAATCGATCACCAGCAACGCTCCGAAATGGCGCGACATGCCACTCAGTGTGGCTTGGGGCTATGTCCTCGGCGCAGGAATTATCGTCTGGGTCGCATATAACTACTACCTCTCCGTCACGGCGGAGCGGGTGCCCGTCGACACCTACTTCTTCTTCCGCAACGCGGTTCATGGCTTC
>JBCBFV010000162.1:0-5801 GCA_038527425.1 Pseudomonadota bacterium | reverse complement strand
TGACCGCGCTGATCCTGAATGAGGGCAACCGGACCATGGTCCCGCAGATCGCGGCCTTCCTGGGCACGACCTACACCGAGGGCAACGTGATGTTTGCTGTGGCCGCGGTGGTCTCGGCGACGGCGCCTCTCTTCGTGTTGGTGATGTTCTTCCAGCGCCAGATCGTGTCGGGCCTGACTGCAGGTGCCGTGAAGGGCTAATCGGTAGGGGCGGCCTCGGGGCGCCCCCTGTCATTCGAATTGGGAGGAACAGATGCCCTATGACGTGATCGTCGTCGGTGCGGGATCCGCTGGCTGCGTGGCAGCAGCTGAATTGCATCGCCGCGGCGTGGGGAAGGTCTTGGTATTGGAGGCTGGCCCCTCTGACCGTCATCCGTTTGTTTCGATCCCCATGGGCCTCACATGGCTGATGGGCTCTGCACGGGACTGGGCGTTCAAGACGATGCCCATGCGCGAGGCGGGCATGCGCCGCGTGAATGCACCCCGGGGCAAGATGGTGGGAGGCTCAGGCTCCATCAACTCCATGGTCTGGTTCCGGGGGCGTGGCGCAGACTTTGACGCGTGGGACGTAGCCGATTGGAGCTACCAGAGCGTTGAGCCGGTGTTTGAGGCCGTCGAAGAGAAGCTCACACCCCACAAGCTACAGAACATGCACCCGCTGACGCAGGGCCTTGAGGCCATGCTGCCCAACAACTCCGGCACGCCATCACCGGATGTCGAAAGCGCAGGGGCGTTTTCGCATAACATGAAGGGTGGGCGGCGGAACTCCTCCGCGCGGGCTTTCCTGCGCGAACACGAGATCGCCGTGACCACGGGGGCCTATGTTGACCGCCTCACATGGCGGGGTGGCCGCGTAGCGGGGGTGCGACTAACGGACGGCACGCAGATCGATGCCAACAAAGCCGTGGTGCTGTCGGCCGGATCGCTCATGTCGCCCGCGATCCTCATGCGCTCCGGCATCGGGCCGAAGGAGGAGCTTGCCTCCCACGGCATCCCCGTGCGCCATACCTCGGAGGAGGTCGGCCAGAACCTTCATGATCACCCGGGTTTTGGGCTTCACTTCGAGGGCGCCGGCACGGGCTACGGGCTTGAGCCCGCGCAGTGGTGGAATTGGGCGGCAGCACCCGTGAACCTTATGCGCAACAAGGGGCCGCTGGCCTCACCCACCGTTGAAGGCGGCGCTTTCTTCAACGCCCGCGGCGATGGGCCAGAGCCCGACGTGCAGACGCACTTCATCCCTTTCCACCTCGACCATACGGGCAAGAAATACGCGCTGAAGTCGGGCTATTTTGCGGATGTGTGCCTGTGCCGCCCGAAGTCGCGCGGCGCCCTGAAACTGGCCTCTGCCGATCCTGAGGCGGCCCCGTTATTCGACCTGGGTCTCTTCCGGGAGGAAAGCGATCTCGACACGCTCGCTGCCGGCGTGGAGCGGCTGCGCGATCTTCTCACCAAAGCTGACTTCGGCGGGCGCCGGGGCCGTGAAGTGGGGCCGGCGACGGGCCTCACCGGTGAGGCGCTCAAAGAGGTCATCCGCAACCGTGCGGGCACGGCCTACCACCCGGTGGGCACCTGCCGCATGGGCGAAGACGAAGGATCGGTCGTGAGCCCGCGCCTTGATGTGCGGGGCGTTGAGGGCGTGTGGGTCGTCGACGCCTCGATCATGCCCAAGGTCACCTCCGCCAACACCAATGCGCCGTCGATGATGATCGGCTGGAAAGGGGCGGAGATGATCGCCCAAGACCTCGCAGGCTAGCTATGACCGACCGCGACGCTTATCTTACCTTCCGCAAGCGCCTGAGCCATCCCGGCGCGGCGCGCGAGGCGTGCCTTGGCTTCTTTGCCGAGGATGCTGAGATCAATATCGTCCATCCGTTCAACTCTCTGGATCGCGAGGGTTTCGCGACGCTTCTCGAGACCGCACTGGAGGACATCCACCGCCGCGAAGACATCGCCATGTCTGGCAGCTTTGAAGGCGGGGAGTGGATCAGCGCGACGGGCTACTACGCAGGTCGCTTCACCGCGCCCTGGCTCGACCTCAGCCCGACGGGGGAGCTCGCCTACCTCCGCTATGGGGAGTTCCACCGCATGGAGGGCGGCCGCGCCAAGGAAAGCTACATCTTCCTTGATCTGCCGGAGTTCATGCAGGCAGCTGGGCAATGGCCCATCGCTTTCGGGCCGGGTGAGACCGCGGGCTTTCGCGGGCGTTTGCCGGGGCCTGCAACGCAAGACGGCCTCACCTTCCCACGCGACATGGCCCGGGGCGCAGAAAACGCTGAATTCGTCACCGACATGCTGCGCGCGCTGAACACGCCCGACGAGGCCTGGCGCCCCTATTGGCACCCGAACATGGCCTGGTACGGGCCGGGCGCCTTCGGCTCCTTCATCGGGGTCGAAGCGTTTCGCTCGTTCCAGGTCCCGTTTGAAGGCCAGTTCGAAGGCTGGTCTGGCGGCGCGGCAGGCAACGGCTACACCTCGCACTTCGCGCGCTTTGGCGACGGTAACTACGTCTGCTCGGGCGGCTGGCCCTCGGTCACGGGGACCAATATCAAACCCTTCCTCGGGCAGCCTGCCAGCAATGAGCGCGTCTTTATGCGCGTCTGCGACTGGTGGCGCCGTGAGGGCGATCTTCTCGTCGAGAACTGGGTGTTCGTCGACGTACCGCATGTGCTCCTCCAGCTTGGCTTCGATGTTTTTGCCAAGAATTCCGAGCTAGCCGCGTCTGGGGGCCACTCACGATGACCAAGCTAACAAGCGGACACCCTGAATACCCATCGCGCGCCTTCGAACATCCTTGGAGCTACGTCATTTTGAAGTACGGCTGGCGACTGCTCCTCTTTTTTTGCTTGCCCCTCTTCTCAACATACATGGCGGGTTTCTACTCCGGTACTGCATGGTCGTTTATCGTCAGCAGTTTCCTTCTGATGTATTGGCCCTTGTTTGGATACGAGGTCCTTTACAAGCAGGTCCTTGTGATCAGGGCAGTTGAGCGCGAACTCCTAGGAACGCCACTATGATTGTTGATCATCTCAATCTCGCGCTCCTTCCGCGCGGCCCACTTAACGAAATGACCAAAGAATTGGAGGTTCAATGAAAGGCTCACGCCCCGAACAAGCCGTGCTCAGCAAAGATACCGACTTGAGCAAGACCGAAGAGACCCGCGCCGTTATTGAAGGGATGGTGGACGGTCTCAATGACCACCGGATCACGGACATCGGGGAGTTCTTCTCTGAAGGGTTCCGCTGGATGGGCAACACCGGCTGCGGCAGCAAAGAGGGCCTGCGGGAGTTTCAGGACAACTGGCAAAAGCCGTTCCAGGCGGCCTTTCATGACAAGGTCTGCGTGGACGAAGCGCGCCTCTATATGGGTGAATGGGCCGCCGCCTTCGGGCGTCAGGAAGTCACCCACGGGGGGGACTTCATGGGGATCCCCGCGACAGGCAAACGCATCACCGTGCGCTACATGGATTTTTGGAAGGTCGTCGACGGCAAGATCGTGGATAACTACGTTATGGTCGATTTCCCGCACGTGATGGCTCAACTCGGAGTGGACGTCTTCAACGGCAAAGGCTGGGAAGCCTATGACCGTGGAGAAGCCACGCCACCGGCGCCCTGATGGAAGGCAAGGTCACCTCTTCCCAGGTGGCCGAACGGGCCGGTGTCAGCCGGTCCGCCGTTTCGCGCGTCTTCACGCCGGGCGCTTCAGCCTCGGCTGAGACGGTCGCCAGGGTCCGGCAGGCGGCGGAGGAGCTGGGTTATCGCCCGAACGCTTTGGCGCGGTCGTTGCTCACAGGATCGAGCAAGATGATCGGGCTGGTCGTCAGCTATCTCGACAACCACTTCTACCCACCGCTGATCGAAAAGCTCTCCCGCGCGCTGCAGGAAGAGGGCTACCACATCCTCATGTTCCTTGCGGGCAATGACGGGCCCGAGGCGGACGCCGTCGTCGAAGATATTCTTGATTATCAAGTGGATGGCTTGGTGCTCGCTTCCGTGGGCCTGTCGTCTAACCTTGCCAAACGGTGTGGGGTTATGGGCGTGCCGGTTGTGCTCCTTAACCGACATCTGGGCGTGGCAGACGAGGTCGCGGTGATCTCGGACAGCCGGGCAGGGGGGCGCTTGGCAGCTGACCATTTGGTGGCCACTGGCGCGCAGCGGATCGCCCATATCGCGGGCTCGGAAGAGGCCAGCACGCAGCGGGAGCGTGAGGCGGGTTTCATCGAGGGGCTCACAGCTGCGGGCCAAAGCCTCTTCGTACGCGAGGTCGGCAACTTTGACGCCGAACAGGCGCGGGAGGCTGCGCGCGCGATGTTTACGGACCCGACCGAGCGGCCGGATGCCGTCTTTGTCGCCAACGATTTCATGGCGCTCGTCGTGCTCGATACATTGCGCTACGAGCTCGGGCTCTCGGTGCCAGAGGATGTGCGGGTCGTGGGTTTCGACAACGTGCCCGCAGCGGCTTTTCCGGCCTATCAGCTGACCACGATTGCGCAGGACCCCGACGCGATGGCGGCCAGAACGATGGCCTGCCTCATGGGGCGTGAGGTGCCCGAGGGGCCGCTGCCAGTGCGTTTGATTGAGCGGGGCTCGACTTAGGCGTCGAGCGCCTGTGACTGCGCTGCTGTGACGGCGAGCATGTTCACGATGTCCTCGGCCGTGCAGCCGCGGCTGAGGTCATTTGCCGGCTTTGCCAGACCCTGAAGAACAGGACCGATCGCTTTGGCACCGCCGATGCGCTGGGCGATCTTGTAGCCGATGTTGCCGGCCTCAAGACTTGGGAAGATCAGTACGTTAGCTTGCCCTGCCGTGGCAGAGCCCGGTGCCTTCTTGGCGGCAACGTCCGGCACAAAGGCTGCATCGAACTGCAGCTCTCCGTCTGCGGCGAGGCCCGGGCGAGCGGTCCGAAGGAGCCCTAGCGCTTCAGTCACCTTGGTCACCCGCGGGTGCTTGGCCGACCCTTTGGTGGAGAAGGACAGCATCGCGACGCTCGCGTCTTCGCCCGTCAGTGCCGTCCACGAGTCAGCGGAGGCGCTGGCAATGGCGGCGAGCTCTTCAGCGGAGGGTTCAACGACGAGGCCTGCATCGGAAAAGATCACAGCCTCGCGGCCCGATGGATGCCCCTCCGGCAGAACCATCAGGAAGAAGGAGGAGACGATCGGTGCCGTCTTTGCTTTGCCGATCACCTGCAGTGCGGCGCGCACCGTGTCGGATGTGGTTTCAACGGCGCCGCCCACGGTGCCATCCGCCAGATCGCACGCCACCATGAGGGCCGCGAAAACGAGGCGTTTGGAAACCTCTTGCTCGGCCCGCTCAACCGTCATGCCCTTGTGGGCACGCAGTTCGACGAGCTTTTCAACGAGTTGCGGACGAAGGGGGGAGGTTTCGGGGTCGTGGACCTCAGCGCCTGCTGCGCCCGGACCACCGACAAGGCTGATACGGGCAAGCCCGGCATCAACAGCTTCCAAAGCAGCAGCGACGACCCGGGGGTCGTCGCCTTCGCTGAGTACGATGTGCTTTTGGTCGCGGGACGCCCGCTCCCGAAGAGCGTTCAGGACGGGCGCCACCATTGCTTACTCTGCTGCCTGAGCAGGGGCTTGAGGCACCATGTCGTCGCGGCTGATGCCAGCAACGGACACAGGCTTCTTCATCGCGTCGCGACGGAAGGGCTCGCCCAGCTCCTGGTTGATCATCGCTTCAATCAGCGTGGTCACACCATTTTGCATCTGGTCGATGATCGCTTGTGGCCTCAAGGGCGTCATCGCCCGCACGCAGGAAGAGCTGACCGCCGCGCTGAACCAAGCGATCA
>JBCBFV010000161.1:0-5807 GCA_038527425.1 Pseudomonadota bacterium | reverse complement strand
TTCGAGGATAGCGACGTCGGTCCAGCCGAACTTGGTGAGGTGGTAGGCGACGGACGCGCCCACAACACCGCCACCTATGACGACAACGCGGTATTGATCTTTCATGGCTCTCTCCCTGGCGTAGTTGGGAGAGAGCCTAAGGACCGTTCAGGTCGATTCTAGACAGAAGTGTCCAGAGGTTTGTCAGTTTGCGACACAAGTCTCTACTGCGGAGGCGATTGCTCCCACAATTTCAGCGTAGCTTTGTCCTTCGAGACCGGTGGGTGCGATGGACACAACTGTCACGCCCGTGTCGTTCTCGAGCGCGTCGATCATGGCCTGAGGTGCCTCAGGATCGGTCAGCAAGCAGGGCGTGCCCTCCTGGCTGTGGGCGGCCATGTCTTCGCGAATGAACTGAAGCGTGGAGGGCCCCGGCGCGTCGCCGTCGTAGCCTGCGATCGTCTCTTCGATGTCGAGGCCGAGCTCGGCCATGTAGCCCAGCGCGTTGTGGTAGGCGTAGATCGTTCCTTCGATGGCGGCGAAGCGGGCTTCGAGGTCTTCCTCGAGCGCTTCCATCTCCTCACCGAATGCCGCGGCGTTGGCGATGTAGTCGGCTGCGTGCGCCGGATCGATCTGCGCGAGCTCAACGGCGAGAGCCGTGGCCCAGATGGCCGCGTTCTCAGGGTCGAGCCAAGCGTGCGGGTCTACGCCGCCGTGGTCGTGGTCATCGTGACCGGCGTGCTCGTCGCTGTGGTCATCGTGGTCGCCATGGTCGTCGTGATCTTTGTCCATGGAGGCCTCTTCAGAGCCGTGGTCATCATGGTCGTGATCGTGCTCGTCTTCCTTGGCAGCCTCGTCACCGTGGTCATGATCGTCGTGGCCATCTTCGTCCTTGTGATCGTCGTGATCATGGTCGTCGTGATCTTTGTCTTCATCATGCCCGTGATCGTCATGATCATCATGGTCTTTGTCTTCATCGTGCCCGTGATCATCATGATCGTCGTGATCGTCGTGATCGTCGTGATCGTCATGGCCGCCATGGTCATGCTCGTCACCGCTGATGACGTGAACACCGGCCACTTCGATGAGCTCTACCGACACGCCAGAGCGGTTCTCGACGGGGCCCTCAAGCCAAGGCGTCATCACCTCACCGATCCATGCGAGCAGATCGCTATCCTGGATGGCGCGTGCCTGGGAGGGGCGCAGCTGGAAGTCGTGTGCGGATTGCGTGCCGTTCGTCAGGCTGGTGACCTCGCCATTTTCGCCCACAACAGCGCGCGCGACGGCGGCGGTGGCCGGAATGTCTGTGACAACAGTTACGTCTGCCATGGCTGGTGTTGCGAGGACACAGCAGGTAGCAAGGAGTGAGCGCATGAAACTTCCCATCATTGAATCATCAGCCTCGGTTGATAGGGGATACAATATAACATATCAATATGACGATGACCGACGCCCCAGATAGCACCCCCGAAACGCAGCAGCGGGTCCAGGATGGACTGGCCGCGGCGGAGGCCTTGTGCGCCAAGCGTAAGGTGCAATTCACGCCTGCGCGGCGCTGTGCTCTCGAGGCGCTTTTGTCGCAGACGCAGGCGCTTGGTGCCTATGAGGTGCTCGACCGAATGCGTGAGGCAGGCGTTGGTGCGCAGCCACCTGCCGCTTACCGTGCGCTCGATTTCCTTGTGGCGCAGGGTCTGGCGCACAGGATCGAACGTTTGAACGCTTACGTGGCCTGCAGCCATTCGTCCTGCGACCACTTCCCCGCCTTCTTCATATGCAGCTCGTGCGACACGGTTTCCGAGACGCCCTCGCGCCCGTCGGTGGACACGCTCAACAAGGCCGCCGAGGAAGCCGGGTTCGAAATCGATCACGTGCTCGTCGAGGCGCGTGGGATCTGCGGCAGCTGCAAAGAGGCGGCGGATGCCTGAACTCGTGCGCGTCGAGCGCCTGAAGATGGCCTACGGCGATGACGTGGTCCTCAGCGGCGTTGATATGTCCATCGAGGCCGGTGAGATCGTCACGATCGTGGGGCCCAACGGCTCCGGCAAATCCACTCTTTTGAAGGCCATCGTGGGTACGGAACTGCCGCGCGGCGGTGAGGTTGTGCGCAAGCAAGGCCTGCGCATTGGCTACGTGCCGCAGCGGATGGCTGTGGATGCGCGACTGCCTTTGACGGTGTCTCGTTTCCTGTCGCTGGCCTGGGTGCGCAAGGCCGAGGCCCTGGCCGCGTTGGAGAAGGTGGGCGCGGAGCGTCTCTTGAACCGACAGCTCTCCGACCTCTCTGGTGGGCAGCTGCAGCGGGTGCTTCTCGCCCGCGCTTTGGCGAGCGAGCCTGAGCTTTTGCTGCTGGATGAGCCCACACAGGGCCTCGATCAGCCGGGGTCGGCTGCGCTCTACCGTCTCATCGAGCAGTTGCGCGATGATCTCGGCTGCGGGATCGTGATGGTGAGCCACGAGCTCCATGTCGTCATGAGCGCGTCTGACCGGGTGATCTGCCTCAATGGCCATGTCTGCTGTCAGGGGCACCCGGATGTTGTGGCCAGCGCGCCGGAATACCGCGCGCTCTTTGGCACGGGCACGCAAGGGGCGCTGGCGCTTTACCGGCACGAGCACACGCATTCCCACGAGGGTCACGATCACCCTCATGATCACGACCACCATCACCACGACCATGCTTGACGACTTCCTTGTCCGCGCCGCTTTGGCCGCGCTCGGCGTCGCGCTGGCGGCTGCGCCATTGGGCTGCTTCGTCGTGTGGCGGCGCATGGCCTATTTCAGCGACGCCACCGCCCATGTGAGCCTTCTTGGCGTGGCCATTGCCCTTGCGCTGAACGCGCCGGTCTTTCCGCCCGTGCTGCTTGTGGCACTGGTGATGGGCATCATCGTGGTGCGCCTGTCCGGGCGAGGGCTGGCGACGGATACCTCGCTTGGCGTTCTGGCGCATTCGGGGCTGGCGCTGGGCCTCGTCGCGGTGGCTTTCATTCCCAATATTCGGATCAGTTTGGACTCGTTCCTTTTTGGCGATGTGCTGGCGGTCTCCCGCGGCGATCTGGCGGTGATCTGGCTGGGTGCGGCCGCGGTTGTGGCCCTGGTCATCTGGCGCTGGTCGGCGTGGCTTTTGGTGACTTTGTCGCCCGAGCTTGCGCAGTCGCAGAACGTGAAGCCGCGTTTTGAGGAGCTGATCCTGACGCTGGCCTTGGCGTTAACGGTCGCCGTTGCGATCGAAGTTGTGGGCGCGCTGTTGATCGGGGCGCTGCTGATCATCCCTGCCGCCGCCGCGCGGCCTTGGTCCGGCAGCCCGGAGCGGATGGCAGTGATTGCCGCCATCTTCGGGGTGGGCTCGACGCTGGGTGGGCTGCAGGTGGCCTTCTGGCTCGATACGCCGGCGGGGCCCACGATGGTGGTCGTGGCAGGCGCGATCTTCGCACTGAGCACCCTTGGCGCGGGGCTGCGCTACGGCTGGTCGTAGACCACGCGAAAGCCCTGATGCGTCGTCGTGGAATCCGGTGAATTCCCCGACCGCGCTGCAATCCGATACCGAAAGCAATAGGACGCGTGGCACAGGAACGAGCCCCCTTTGAGGAGCTTGTAGCCCTTCATGGCCTGCTCCTGCGCGCGGGCGGCTTTCTTGAGGGAGCGCAGCTTGTAGGGTTCGGCCGTCCATTCCCACACATTGCCCACCATGTGGTGGAGCCCGTAGCCGTTGGGGTCGAAACTGAGCGCGGGCGCGGTGGTGTCGTACCCGTCGGCGGCGGTGTTGTGTTGCGGGAAGCGCCCCTGCCAGATGTTGCAGGGATAGGGGCCGTCGTCCGTTGGAGCCTCGTCGCCCCAGGGGAAGGGCACGTCGCCCAAGCCGCCGCGCGCGGCATGTTCCCACTCAACCTCCATCGGCAAGCGACCCCCGGCCCATTTGGCGTAAGCGCGGGCGTCTGACCAGGACACCTGCACGACCGGGTGATCCGGCTCGGTCGTTGATCCGGGCCCGTGCGGGGCGGCCCAAGTAGCGCCAAAGACCTGCCGCCACCATTGCGCCTCGAGCACGCCTTCCGTGGCGCCCACACTGTCGGCCACGTGGCTGGCGAAGACAAAGGACCAGCCGAGCCGCTCGGCCTCGGTCACAAATCCTGTCTCGGCAACGAAGGCCGCGAATTGGGCGTTGGTGACGGTCCCTCGCTCCATCCAGAAGGATTTCACCTTGGTGCGTTTGAGAGGGGCTTCGCCGTCCTGGGGGAGATGCGGATCCGCTGTGCCTAGGAGGCCCGCGCCACCTGGAATGTGCACGGCATCGCGCGCGGGCGCGCCACACGGCACGTCCGTGGCCGCAGCCGATGCAGTCCCCTCAGGCCGGGGCGGTGTGCAGCAAGTTCCCTCTTCCATCCCGGTATTCGACGCCGGGGCGCGGGCGGGCGCAAGGGGCGAAATTGCCCGCGGCGCGCATAATCGCGCCCTGATTTACGGGATATTCACCAGCTTGCGCCTAGCGTGCCGCACCATTCATGAGTTGAAGAGGCGCGTCATGCAGACCGAGGACACCGCCCTGAAAGGGGTCAGAATCCTGCGGCCCAAGCGGGTCAACGATATCCGCGGCTATTTTCAAGAGAGCTGGAGTTCGGCCAAACTGGAAGAGGCCGGGATCAATCTGAATTTCGTGCAGGAGAACCAGAGCTTCACACGCTCGCCCGGGACGGTGCGCGGCCTGCATATCCAAGCGCCGCCCAAAGCGCAGACGCGGCTGGTGCGCGTGCTGACGGGTGAGGTGCTCGATGTGGCGGTGGACGTGCGCCGCGGCTCGCCCACCTTCGGGCGCTGGGTCGGTGTCACGCTGAGCGCCATGAACGGGCGTCAGCTCTTGGTGCCCAAGGGGTTCCTGCACGGTTTCATCACGCGCCATCCCAATACGACGGTGCTGGTGAAGGTGACGACCGCCTTCGACGGCACGCTCACCCATCGCGTCGATTTCGCCGATCCTGACATTGGGATTGATTGGGGCATCGCACCTCACCGGCTGATGGCCTCGCCCACCGATGTGGGCCAGCCTTCCTTCCGCGACTGGGAAAGCCCGTTCACCTACGCCGAGGCCGCCGCATAAAGATCGCGCCTGGGCGCGGCTGGCCCACCTGTTGAGAGGAGAGTTGCATGAACCGTTCACGTCTTACCCTGTCGATGCGACCCGTGGCGGCGTCGGTGCCGCTGAGTGCTTCGAAACCGGCCCTCGTTTTCCGCACCCGCCGAGCCGCCTAGCGCCCGGGATATGGTCAGCTACCGGGAGGCTATGAGCCCGCCCGGCTGCAATCGAGCCCCGGCGCGACCGGCGCCAGAGATCTTTCCCACCCCTTTCGTGCACCGCTTCTCTCCATGCCGGATGGTTGTCAGCCACCCGCCGCAAGGCTATCGAGCTTGAAAGAGCAATGCGGCCCAAGCCGCTTCGAGAGCCGAACGGGAGTGGTGATGCGCAGTGTGTTCATAACGGGGAGCGCGGGATTTATCGGCTTCCACCTCGCGCAGCTGCTGTTGAAGGAAGGCTTCCGCGTCACGGGCTACGACGGGATGACCGATTACTACGAGGTCTCTCTGAAAGCGCGACGTCACGCGATGCTGGCTCAAAATCCGAACTTCACCGCCACGGAGGCGATGCTCGAGGATGCCGATGCGCTGCGCGAGGCGGCGCTCGCGGCCAAGCCCGATGTTATTGTCCACCTCGCAGCGCAAGCGGGCGTGCGATATTCGCTCGAACAGCCGCGCGCCTATATCGAAGCCAACATCGTGGGCACGTTCAACGTGATGGAGGTGGCAAAAGAACTTGCCGTTGATCACCTTTTGATGGCCTCCAC
>JBCBFV010000160.1:0-5851 GCA_038527425.1 Pseudomonadota bacterium | reverse complement strand
TGAAGATTTCGACTTCGACGCCCAGCTCACGCTCGAGGTATTCTTCGAACGGAGTGTAGCGCGCGATGCGGTCTTTTTCGTTCTCGCCCGACAGGATGCCGAACTTGATGACCTGGTAGTCTTCTTTCCATCCCTCGGCCATGGCGGCAGAGGCTGTGAGGGCCACAAGGGCCGTGGTTGCCAGAAGTTTCATGAGTATCTCCCTCATTTGATTGGCGGCAGGAAACTGGGTTAGGCGGTCAGCGCGACCGATTGGGTCGAAGTGACGGCTTCGTTGAACTCTCGGAGCCCTTCGAGACCGTAGATGTCGCGGACGACGTCATCGGTGAGCTGGGCGGCGACGCCGTCAAAGAAGACGCGGCCGTTGCGCATGGCGATAATGCGGTCGCAATAGGCGCGCGCGGTATCGAGCGTGTGGAGGTTCACGAGGACGGTCAGGCCGTCCTCTTTGTTGATCTGACGCAGGCCATCCATGACGAGCGTGGCGTTCGCCGGGTCGAGCGAGGCGATCGGTTCATCGGCGAGCATGATTTTCGGCTGTTGCACGAGGGCTTTGGCGATCGCGACGCGTTGCTGCTGGCCGCCGGACAGGGTGCCCGCGCGCTGGAGCGCTTGGGGCACCAGATCGAGCCGGTCGAGCGCCTGCAGTGCCATGGCGCGTTCGGCATCCGTGAACTGCATGGCCATGGAGCTGACGAAGCCGTGCTCTGCCAAGCGCCCGATCAGGACATTGGTCAGGACATCGAGGCGATCAACGAGGTTGAATTGCTGGAAGATCATCGCGCAATCGCGGCGCCATTCGCGCAGGGCTTTACCCTTGAGGGTCGTGATCTCGGTCCCCCCAAACGAAATCGATCCCTGCGTGGGGTCGATGAGGCGGTTGATCAAGCGGAGCATGGTGGACTTGCCAGCGCCGGAGCGTCCGATGACGCCCACAAACTGGCCGGGCTTGATGTTGAGTGTGACGTTATCGACGGCGCGGGTTTCGTCGAAAACCTTGGAGACGTCGGTGAGGGTCAGGGCAGCTGGTGCAGGCATGGCGATTCATCCGAATGAATTTCTCCCCTGCAAGTTGGCCTGTTTCTGTGACGCCTCGGAGTCCCTTTTGTAAAGGTTTGGTTACGCGACTGCGGCCACGGCGGCGGGTTCGGCGGTTTCCGGCCCGCGGCCGTTGGAGAAGATGATTTCTCCGGCGCTGAGGGTTTGCACGACGCGGTCTGCTCCATCGACGATGGCCAGGTCCGCGCGCTTTCCGGGGGCGATGTCGCCACGGTCAGTGAGGCCGAGCGCCTTTGCCGGATTGACCGAGGCCAGGCGCACGGCGCCGACCAAACCGTTCGGATCGGTTTCCGCGAGGGCCCGAATGGCAGGCAAGATCGCGGCGGGGTGATAATCGGCCGCGAGGATGTCGAGCAATCCGGCCCCATGCGCCTCGCGCGCCGACAAGTTGCCCGAATAGCTTTTGCCGCGCATCGCGTTGGGCGCGCCCATGGCGATCATCAATCCGCGCTCTGCGGCGACCCGTGCCGCTTCGATCGTGACCGGAAACTCGGAAATCACCACGCCGATATCGGCCATCAAGCCTGCCTTTTCGACGGTGTCGTCATCGTGGCTGGCTGTTGCGACGCCGTGGGCTGCGCAGAGCTTTGAAATCCGCGTCAAGTTATCGAGCACTTGTTCAGCCGGGACGGCATCTTTGATGCGACGGGCGACATGGGCGCGGGCTTCATCTTCGCTCAACCCGCTTTTCATGCGGTTGGCGACGAGGTTTTCGACATTGCGGTACTGACCTTGACCGGGCGTGTGATCCATCACCGACACGAGGTCGACGGCGCCGGCGGAAAGTAGGCCATCAAGCGCGTCGATGGCGGCCGTGTAGGTCATGTCAAAGCGCGCGTGGATGCGGTGATCCACGCGCAGGTTTTGGATGTTGTCCTTGAGGGCGCGAATGATTGCGGAGGTATGTTCGAACGACCGCCGTTCGCCATCCGTGGCAGTGCGCGAGAAGGACACGCCTGCATAGGCGGTCGTGACGCCCGCAGCCGCGAGGCGCGCATCGAGATGCCCCACGGCGACCTCCATCGGGAAGTCGACTTTTGGGCGGGGCTCAAGCTCCAGCTCGATCATGTCGCCATGCATATCGATGAAGCCGGGGAACACAGTGAAACCCGAGGGCTGGCCTGCGCTTTCGACGATCTCGGCGATCACGCCGTTTTCGATCCGCAGCGCGCCATTTTCGATGACACGATCGGCGAGGACCAGTTTTACATCAGAGAGCCACATCATCTCGCTCCTCTTCGGGTGCTGCGTCCGGGGTCAGATCAACCACGCGGTCGATCAGGTGCATCACGTCATCGGGGTGGTGGAACACGCCGATCATCGCCGTCCCCTGATCTTTGAGTTCCTGCAACCGGGCCACCAAAGCTCCGCGTGCATTGGCATCAAGCGAGGCGGTTGGTTCGTCCAACATCAAAAGTCTCTGCGGCAGGATCAGAGCGCGGGCCAGATTGACCTTTTGCTGCTCTCCACCCGAAAAGGTCGTGGGGTACGCGGCCCAGAGGTCGGGCTTCACCCCGAAAGTCTCAAGCGCTTTGCGGGCGGCGTCGAGCGCCGCCTCAGGCTCCCACCCGGCGAGCCTTAGTGGTTCGGCGACGATGGCCTCGGCGCTCACCCGCGGGCGGGCGGTGAGGAACTGCGTGACAAAGCCGATCTCGGTGCGGCGCAAATGCGCGATGTCCACGTCCGCTGCCCGGGCCAGATCGATCATGCCGTGGCTGGAATGGAAGCGGATTTCACCGGCCAGCGGCAGGTAGGAGCGGTAGAGCGTGCGCAAAAGCGTTGATTTGCCCGCGCCGTTTGCCCCTTTGAGCAAAACGAATTCGCCCGCGGCGACGCTGAAGGAGATATCGTCGAAGGCCGGGATGTCCTTTTCCAGATGATGGAGCGAGAAGCCCTTCGTGAGGCCGTCGATTTCAAGAACCTGGGTCATAGTTTCGCGTGCACCAATTGCTGTGTGTAGGGATGCTGCGGATCTTGGAAGATTTGATCCGCAAGCCCGGTTTCGACGACTTCGCCGCGCCGCATGACCATAACGCGGTCAGCTAACGTGCGTATGACACCTAGATCGTGGCTGACGATGACCATGGTGATCTGCCGGTCTTGCTGAAGCCGCTTGAGCGTGTCGAGGACGAGGGCCTGCACGCTGACATCGAGCCCCGTTGTCGGCTCATCGAGGAGCAGCAGCGCCGGTTCGAGCGCAATAGCCTTTGCGAGCTGCACGCGCTGCTGCATGCCGCCCGAGAGCTCTATCGGTGGCGCGTCGAGGCGGTCGAGCGGAAACTCTGAGGCATCGAGCGCCTCGGTCGCGGCTGCCCGAAGGGTCGCAAAGCTGCGTTCGCCCGCGACGAGGAGCCGTTCGGCGACGTTGCCCGACGAGGAATGCTTCATCAGGAGGCCGAGGTGGGGGTTTTGATAGACGATCCCGATCTTGGTCGCGCAGAGCATGCGGCGCGCGAAACGGTCAAGCTCAAAGAGATTGCCGGACACATCTGGCAGGTCGAGCGTATAGCTGCCCGCCTCTGGGATCTCTTCCAGGTTCATCATGCGCAAGAGCGTGGACTTGCCAGAGCCGCTTTCGCCGACAATGCCCAGCACCTCGCCCGGATAGGCGTGGGCTGAGACGTCTCGCACGGCCTTCACGGGGCCGTAGGATTTGGACACGCCGTGCACCTCAAGGAGCGGGCGGGTCTGAACAAGGCGGGGGGCGTCGAGTGCCAAGGTTTGGGTGGAGGTCATTGGGGCATCTCCCCGTCTTTGTACCACGTTTCGCCCCGGCTTTCGCCTTCGCCGTCGCGGGCGCGGATGGTCTTCACGCCCCATTCGCTGTCGGAGACTTCGAAGCTCGACGTGCCGTCGTCCTGCGGGATTTCGTTCATGAAAAAGCCCGTCGTGCCAGAGCGGGTGCAAGTGAGGTGGCCATGTTCTTCGACCTTGTAGGGCACATCCGAGAACACCAAGGGTTCGACCCGCGTGTAGGGCGGCACCGCAAAGATGCGCTTTTCGCGGCCTGCCGACAGGATCGTGAGGTGCTTGGCCATGTGCAGCTTGGGCACATCCCAGCGCGGAATGGGCGAGGGCGTCATGACATGGCGGCCGTGTACGAGGCTGGGATAGCTCGCGCCCTGCATCACGCGGCCTGAGCGTACGATCTGTTCGTAGAGCTGGAGCCACATCCGCCCGTAATCCGCATCGGCATGCATCTGGCGCGCGATGGACATGTTGGGCTGAACCGGCCGCAGGGGTTCCGGGTTTGGCACTTGCAATACCAGAACTTGATCTTCGCGAAGGATCTCTTCGGGGATGCGGTGGCGCGACTGGATGAGATCTGCGTCCAGCGTGTCCATCGTGGTTGGCGTGCCTGCGACCCGTGCGATAAAGCGCCGGATCGACGCCGCGTTGACGCTGTCATCGGCGCCTTGGTCGATGACCTTCACGCGCGTCTGAGGATTCACCAGTGTCAGCGAAACCTGAAGCCCGCCCGTGCCCCAGCCGCGCGCCATGGGCACCTCGCGGCTTGCATAGGGCATCTGGCATCCCGGCACCGCGACGGATTTGAGCATCTTGCGACGGAGCTCCCGTTTGGCAGAGCCGTCAAGGAAGCCATAGCTCATCGCTTCCCAAGGTTTTGTGAGGGTTGAGAGGCTCATGACGTGCCCTTGAACTGTGCACTGCGCCCTGGGGCTGCAGTGACGTGTGAGTATTTGGGGAAAGATGAAAGGTGGCGTGCGCACGTCATTCTGCGGGCTCCGCTTGGGGTTCGGCGCCGGGCTCAGGCGCGCCGTCGTTGAGCTTTGCCGCCTTCTTGGCTTTGGCGTCGCGCATGGCATCGAGCGACGACTGAAAAGTCACATAATGCGGCAGTTTGAAGTGGATGCAGAAGCCGGAGCTTTCGACGCCTTCGGTGTGGTAGAGGAAGAATTCTTCCTCCGTGGCCGAGCCTTTTTCTGCCCCCGGGCTGTTGAGATCGAGCGTCGCCGCGGAGATGCATTTGACCTCGTTCCAGCCAAAGGTGGCGGCGTATCCGATGCCGAGCTTATCGGCCTTTTTGTCGACGACCTCGGCTTGGGAGACCTTGACCCGTCCGGCCGAGAACTGGCGCCCGTCGGGGTGGCTCACCGCGATTTCTGCTTCGGCCAAGCGAAGCTCGTTCACCGTGGGATGGGCCTGGCCGTAGCCGCGCATCGCGGCGTAGCCAAGCGCCAGAACACCGCCCGTTTCGGCGCGTGCGAGGCTTTGCAGCGTGTGGGCGCGCTTTGACGGAAAAAGGAGCGGTTCGCGCGTGAGATCGGGGATGTCGTTGCCCGTCGTGGGGTCGTCGGCTGGCGGATCGAGGAGGTCATTGTCTGCCTGCCACGCGCTTACGCTTGGTTGATAGGCGGGCGCCGGATTGGCCGCGGGTTCGACGGGTTCGGGCGCGTAGGGCGCGCCTTGCAGAACGTCGGTGGCCAAAATGCGGTGCGCGTAGTCCAGCGTCGGGCCCAAGACCTGCCCGCCGGGAATGTCCTTGAAGGCCGCAGAGATGCGACGATGGGTGAAGAGGCTGTCCTGTTCCACGGGTGCGGCGACCTGCAGCCGCGGCTGCGTGGTGCGCCAGGCGCGGAGCAGGAGAACGGCCTCATAGAGCTCCCCCCCCGTTTGGGCCAGTGCGAGCGCGGCCAGATCTTCGTCGTAGAGCGAGGCCTCGCCCATGACCCGGTCGATCAGGTAGGGCAGGCTTTTCCTGACCTCGTCCACGCGGGCGCGGTCAAAGCCGCCCATTTCTTCGCGAAAGAGACGTTCAGATTGTTCGATG
>JBCBFV010000159.1:0-5938 GCA_038527425.1 Pseudomonadota bacterium | reverse complement strand
AGAGAGAGAGAGAGAGAGAGAGAGAGAGAGAGAGAGAGAGAGAGAGAAAACAACAACAACGAAACCGACGGCCGCTGGCAGCGCATGATCGAAAAAGAGATGATCGCCGAAGGCGAGATCTGCCCGATCTGGGAAAGCCCCGAAATCACCTCCGGCCCGTTCACGGCCCGTGTGAACCTGCCGCAGGAGCTCAAAGACACCATGCAGCAGCTGGTTCTGGACGTGGCCACCAAAGACCCGGCCGCGTTCAAAGCCATGACCGGCGAAGTTGAAGGCACGCCTAACCCGCAGATCGGTTGGCAGCCTGCAACCCACGAGCGCTATCAGTGGATCGTGGACATGCGCGACTGGCTCAAGAAGCAGCGCCGCTCGTAAAGTCAAAAACTTTGCCCCCCGCCCACCGGCGGGGGGCTTTGTTTCTTGGGGATATCTGACATGACTGTTGCTGCCGATGTGACGCCCCTGCGTCCCATGGACCAATTCGAAGTGGACTACGCCGCACAGCGAAAGCGGGCCAAGCTTGGCTGGCTGATTGCGAGCGTTCTTTTCTTCGCTTTCTTCGCTTTCTCGGCCTGGCTCGGCGACTTTTTCAAAGTCACACAGGTCACCAATGTCGACGGATCACGCGAATGGCGCTGGATCATTCCAGCAGGCCTACCGCGCCTCGGCGAATTCATTGAAAAAACGCTCCCCGTGCTGCGCTGGGACAGCCTCGGCGCGGATCTCGCCGAATGGTTCTGGCGCTGGCGCGTTTGGCTAAACCTCCTGGTGGAGACGGTCCTCATCGCCTTTATGGCCACGGCCCTTGGGGTCTTTGGGGGCTTCGTGATGTCCTTCCCCGCATCGCGCAACCTGGCCCCGAACAAATGGGTCCTGTGGCTCAGCCGCCGCTACCTTGAGATCGCGCGCACCGTGCCCGAGCTCGTCTGGGCGCTCATCTTCGTCTTCTGCTTCTCCGTGGGCCCCATGGCCGGGGTCTTGGCCATCGGGCTCCACACCGCGGGCGCCTTGGGCAAGCTCTATTCAGAAGTGAACGAGAACATCGACATGCGCCCCCTTGAGGGCGTGAAAGCCGCAGGCGGCACCTGGTTTGACCAGATCCGCTACGGCGCAGTGCCTCAGGTGATGCCCAACATCATCAGCTACACGCTCCTTAGGTTCGAGATCAACGTACGCGCCTCCTCCATCATCGGCTACGTGGGCGCCGGCGGCCTCGGCCAAGAGTTTCGCGAGGCGCTGTCCTTGCAAGAATATACCGACCTCTCCGCGCTCTTCGTGATCATCTTTGTGACCGTGATCGTCATCGACTACGGCTCCGAGAAGCTGCGCCACCGGGTCATCGGACTTGAGAAAGGGCCAGCGACATGACGCACCCCACCGACACAGACATCCAGACACTCATGGAAAAGCATCCGCGTGTCTTTCGCGACACCGCCCTCGTGCGGGCGCGCAAGATCGGGCTTTGGGCGCTCTTCGTGGGGCTCTTCGCGTGGTGCCTTTACGATTTCAACTTCTCGCCCGAGCGCATTTGGGTCGGCCTCGAGCGTCTGGGCACCGTGGTGTCCTTCATGTTCCCCCCGCATCTGTGGGAGACCTGGCCCGAATGGGTAGAAGTCTTCACCGCGCTGGGGGAAACCGTGGCGATGGCATTCCTTGGGACGGTGCTTGGCCTGATTATCGCCTTCCCGGTGTCCTTCCTCGGGGCCAAGAACATCACACGCATCTTCTTTTTGCGCCACACGGCCCGCCGCGGCTATGACATCATCCGCGCCTTCGAGACGCTCATCCTCGCGCTGATCTTCATCCGCGCCTTTGGGCTCGGACCGCTCGCGGGCATTCTCGCCATCGCCGTCTCTGAGATCGGAACCTTCGGCAAACTCTTCTCCGAGGCGTTGGAGAATACGTCCAAGCGCCCCGTCGAGGGCGTCGTAGCCTCGGGCGGCTCGCGGTTCCAATCGATCCTCTATGGGATCATGCCGCAGGTCCTGCCGGTGCACCTGTCGATCGTGCTCTACAACTTCGAATCCAACGTCCGATCGTCCACGATCCTCGGCATCGTAGGCGCAGGCGGCATCGGCTTCATGTTGTCGGACCGGATCGCGGGGCTCTTTTGGGACCAGGTCTGGACGATCATCTTCATGATCATCGCGATGGTCTACATCGTCGACTACCTCTCTGGCCTGATCCGCACCCGCGTCATCGGCAAATGGGAAGGGGCGCACTAATTGAGATGAAACGTATACTGATCATCAGCGGGCCGGAGGCGGGCAAATCCACACCGGCCCGTGATTTAGGGACGAAGACGGTGTCGCCGCTGATGCATGTCTTGAATCTTTCCGGCGAAGGACTGACATGAAGCTGGTAGTTTTAAGCGACATCCATGTCGACCTTCCCCTTGAAGGTCAGAAACACGCCCACAATCTGGCGCGACTAGCGACGGCGATAGACCGCATCAACACGACCTATTCAGATGCAGACCTCGTGGTGTTTGCAGGCGATCTGGTGGATCGGGGACGCTTCGCCGAACCCTACGAGGCTTTCAAAGAAGCTCTGGAAGAATTGCGCCCCCGCTATGCACTAACGCTTGGAAACCATGACGACCGTGACACCTTTTGCGGAGTTTTCGGCCAAACCCACAGCGATGAAACGGGCTATATTCAATCCGCCCATGTCGTGGACGGCACCCATGTGCTGATCCTTGACAGCACCACAGACGCGCCTGCGCCAGATGGTTTCCGAGGCGCGCGCGATGCGTGGGGCAAGCTCTGTGCGCAGAGGCTGGGCGTGCTCAAACGGTGGCTTAAAGAGGCAAAGGGCCATCCGGTCATTGTGATCTTACACCATCCGCCGCGGCCATTGGGCCTCTCGGGTGACCCAATGCTGCTGCGCGAGCCGGAGGCGTTCATCGACCTATTGGCGGACCACGGGAGCGTGCGTCATGTCATCAGCGGCCATATTCACATGACGACATCGGCTTATTACCGCGGCATCCCGTTCACAACGCTCGCCGGCGGTTGCACCACTGTCGCCGAGGATTTTGGCCGCCGCGCAAACAAGCGCCGTCTGGCGGGGCCCGCCCAAATGGCAGTCGTGCTAAGCGATGCAGAGCAAACCACAATTTACTTCGACAACTACGTTGATGCGAACCCAGCGTTCTCGAAATAGGAGACATCCACATGGCCGGAGCCGGATCCAAAGGCGCCCTCTCTGAAGCCCCCACGATCCACGACGGGGCGATTGTCGATGACTTTGAGCTCGGCATCTGGACGGAAGTCGGTAAAGGCACGATGCTCAAGCACGGCTCCATGGGCGATTGGTCCTACATCACCCGCGACTGCCACGTCGTCTGGACCACAATCGGCAAAATGTGCTCGATCGCAAATGGGGCGCGGATCAATCCCGGCAATCACCCCACCTGGCGCGCGGTGCAGCACCATTCGGTCTACAGGGCCGAGGCCTACGGCCTGGCCGAGGATGACTATGACTTCTTTGACTGGCGCAAAGCCGATTGGGTCACCATCGGCCACGATGTCTGGATCGGGCACGGCGTGACCGTGACAGCAGGGGTCACCATCGGGACCGGCGCCGTCATCGGCGCAGGCGCTGTCGTGACCAAAGATGTGGCCCCCTACACGGTCGTCGGCGGCGTGCCCGCGCGCGTGATCAAACGCCGCTTCACCGAGGCCCAAGCCGACGCCCTGCAGGAGATCGCCGTTTGGGATTGGAGCTACGACGCCTACAAGGCCGCGCTCCCCGACATACGCGCGCTCGACATCGACACCTTCATCGAAAAGTACCGATAGGTGCGCCTCGTCACGCCTTCTCTGACGTATCTGGAGGCCTATCGCGCCGCGCTACAAACCGGATGGTCCCCGCGCACGACAAGGCCCGAAGCCGCCACCGAGGAACTCTACGAGATCGCACAAGACCCCGACGCCTTCCTCGCCTCTCTCGACGATCCGGAGGCGCGTGGAGACGACATCCAGCTGCCAGACGGCAGTCTGGTAAAGCGATTGCCGAGCTTTCGCCGCTGGATCTGGGACGAGGGCTTCTGCGGCAGCATCGAACTACGCTGGCAACACGGCACCGATGCCCTGCCGCCGACGTGCCTGGGTCATATCGGCTACGCCGTCGTGCCGTGGCGCAGGCGCGAAGGGCTGGCGACGGCGGCACTTGCAGCGCTCCTGCCCGCAGCCCGCGCCGTCGGGTTGGGCGCCGTGGACCTCACCGTCGACCCAAGCAACATCGCCTCTGTCCGCGTTATTGAGACAAACGGCGGGCACCTCGTTGCGCGCCGCTCGAAATTACCCGCCCATGGTTGCGGTAAAGAGCTGCTCTACCGCATAACCCTCTCCCAATGATCCGCACCCTGAAAGCAAATCAGCCTGTCGCCGCGGCCCTCGCCCTGGGCGCCCTCGGCGGCACGCTCTTTTATGCCCTCAACATGCCGCTTCCATGGATGCTGGGCGCGATCGTAGTCACGCTCATCGGGACACTCGCCCAATGGAACCTGACGGGCTCGGAGAAGGCGCGCCCCTACGTGGTCGCGGTCATTGGCGTGATGCTGGGCTCAGGCTTCAAACCCGACACCTTTGCCCACCTTGACCAATGGGCGATCTCACTGGCCGGTCTTGTCCTGTGCGTGATCACCTCGGTGCTTCTGGTCCAAGCCTATCTGCACCGATTTGGCGGTCAATCGCGCGTCACGGCGATGTTCAGCGCAATGCCCGGCGGCGTGGTCGAGATGGTCGAGATCGGGCGCGCAGAAGGTGGCGACGAGAAAGCGATCATCCTTGCCCATGTCTGGCGCATCATCTTGGTCATCGCAGCCATCGCCTTTTGGTTCCGATTGGTTCTGGGGTTTGAGGTCGACGGCATGATGCCGATGTCCACCAATGCGACTGGCCCCCTCGACCTCGCGATCCTCGCTGGATGCGCCGCCCTCGGCAGCGCGCTTGGACTTTGGCTCAAGCTCCCAGCGCCCACCTTCATCGGCCCCATGGTCTTAAGCGCCGCCGCACATATGACGGGCCTCACCTACAGCAGCCCACCGCTTCTGCTGGTCGTCGCCGCCCAAATCGTCCTCGGCGTCATCGTGGGATGTCGCTTCAAAGGCAGCCGCGCCGCAGACGTCTTTCACGCGCTCAAGCTGGCACTGGCATCCACAGCGATCATGATGGCGGTGGCGACCTGCTTTGCATGGGTCATCCACCAGGTAACGGGCCACAGCACCGCGCAACTTCTTTTGGCCTATGCCCCCGGCGGCTTGAATGAAATGAGCCTCGTTTCTCTGGCGATCCAGGCGGATGTGGCCTTTGTCGCCACGCACCACCTCTTTCGAATTGTCGCGCTCTTGACCCTCGCGGGGACACTTCTGGCCCGAATTGCCAAGGCACTGAACCGCGCGGCCTCAACCGACCTTTGACACGAAAGGCCGGGCCTGCCTAACGCAGGGCATCGCTCCCTTTCTCCCGCCGAGGTCCCTCATGCCCATCACCGATCTTCGCGCCCAAATTCGTGATGAAATCGCGGGCATCGTCCCCTTTGATGAGGCCGAGCGTCATGTCGTTGACGATGCGCTGTCCTGGCTGGACAGCGGGGCGGAGATTTTCCGTCTCCAAAAGCCAGCCACACCACCGAAGCATCTGGTGTCGTATTTCTTGCTTGTCGATGGGGACCACATTCTCCTCGTCGATCATATCAAGGCTGGCCTGTGGCTGCCTTCTGGCGGCCACGTCGACCCCGGCGAACACCCAAGACACACCGTGCAGCGCGAAATCATCGAAGAGCTGGGCATCGAAGCAGACTTCCTGTTCCCAACCCCTCAATTCATAACCGCGACAAGAACCGTCGGAAGCACAGCCGGCCATGTTGACGTATCTCTTTGGTATGTCGTGAAAGGCGACCGGCACCCGCCCCTCGACTTTGACCGGGGCGA
>JBCBFV010000158.1:0-5943 GCA_038527425.1 Pseudomonadota bacterium | reverse complement strand
GCAAGCGAACGCCCCCACGATTATCGAAAGCGCGGAGAATTCCTCGATCACTGATATCGACGGCCACACCGTGGTCGATGCCGTGGGCGGGCTCTGGTGCGCGAACCTCGGGTACTCGAACGAGAAAGTGAAACAGGCGATTGCTGACCAGCTCGCCAAGCTCCCTTACTACTCAGCCTTTGGCGGCACGACGAACGGCCCCGCGATTGAGGCCGCCCACGCCGTCACGGAGTTCTTCAAGCCCGAAAGCATGGTCCGCGCCTTCTTCACCTCCGGTGGCTCTGACAGCGTCGAAACCGCGCTGCGCTTGGCGCGCCAGTATCACCGCCTCCGCGGTGAACCCGCGCGCACAAAATACCTCAGCCTCAAGAAAGGCTATCACGGCACCCATTTCGGTGGCGCCTCCGTCAACGGCAACAACCGCTTCCGCACAGCCTATGAGCCCCTTCTCGCAGGCTGCCACCACCTGCCTTCGCCCTACACCTACCGGAACCCTTTCCACGAAACCGACCCCGCAAAGCTCGCGCAAAACATCGCGGCCGCCTTCGAGGATGAGGTGCAGTTCCAAGGCGCAAGCACCATCGCCGCCTTCATCATGGAGCCAATCCAGGGAGCGGGCGGCGTTATCGTCCCCCACGAGACCTTCATGCCCCTAATGCGCGATATCTGCGACCGCCACGGCATCCTCATGATCGCCGACGAAGTCATCACCGGCTTTGGCCGCACGGGCGACTGGTCCGGCTCCCGCCATTGGGGGGTGGAGCCCGACATGATGTGCACCGCCAAAGGCATCACCTCCGCCTACTTCCCCGTAGGTGCCTGCCTTGTCAGCGCCAAGGTCGCCGAACCCTTTGAGAGCGATCAGTCCGGTGAAGGCGGCGTCTATCACGGCTACACCTACTCCGCGCACCCGGTGGGTGCAGCGGCCGTCGTAGCCTGCCTCGAAGAGACCGTACGTCTAGATGTAAAAACAAACGCTGCCGCCCGCGGCACGCAACTCTTCGAAGGCGTTCAAGCCCTCAAGGAAAAGTACGACGTCGTAGGCGACGTCCGTGGCGGCCACGGCCTCATGACCGCGCTGGAGATCGTCTCTGATCGCGACAGCAAAGCACCGATGGACCCGAGTTCCGTAAAACGGCTCGCGACAGCGACCTACGAGGCCGGCACAATGGTCCGCGTCTCAGGCCACAACGTGATGATGTCTCCCGCACTTATCATCACTGAGGATGAAGTGGCTCAGGTGCTCTCGAACCTCGAGACCGGACTACAGGCAATCTAAAGGCCGGGGGCCAGCCCCCGGACCCCCGAAGTACAAGGCGCAAAGAAAGCGCATACCGTGTTGAGGATGGCGCCCGTTTTCTTTGCGCACTGTACTTCCGCCGGAGGCATCCGATCCCTCGCTTTGCGGTAGCGGAAGATCAGGCAGTGCCCCAACCGCCCCCGCCAGGTGTCTCCATGCCGTACACAGCACCTGCTGGCAGATCGATCTCGTCATTGCCCTTTTGAGGCACCTCGCTGCCATCGGGCATCTCGGCCCAGTTGCGGCCCACAGCGCCGGGCGCGCCGCCTTCGCAGCCAAAAGGTGCTACGATCCGGTGACCGCAGAGCGTGGTGACCGTGACAGGCTCCAAGAACCGCAGACGGCGCAGGCAGCCCTTACCACCCTGCCACGAGCCCTGACCGCCCTCGTCGGCGCGGATACGCCACTCCTCCAGTCGCACAGGGAAGCGTTTTTCGAGGATTTCGGGGTCAGTGGCCAGCGTGTTCGTCATATGGGTCTGCACCGCGTCGCAGCCGTCAAAGCCTGGGCCCGCGCCGGTGCCGCCGCAGATTGTCTCGTAGTTCTGGAAATCTGCATTGCCCCAGACGAAGTTATTCATCGTGGCTTGGCTGCCCGCAATCACGCCGAGCGCGCCGAAGAGGGCATTGCACGCCGCTTGGCTGACCTCTGTATTGCCAGCGATGACCGCGGCGCCGGGTGTTGGGTTCAGCATGGAGCCTTCGGGCACGATGATGCGGATGGGCTTCAAGCAGCCCTCATTTAGCGGGATGTTTTTGCCCACAAGTGTTCGGAAACAATAGAGAACCACGGCCCGCGTCACGGCGAGCGGCGCGTTGTAGTTCATCTCGTGCTGAGCGGAGGTGCCTGTGAAATCCACCACCGCTTCGCGTGCCGCCCGGTCGATAGTCAGCTTCACGCGGATGGTCTGGCCGATGTCCATTGGGTACGCGAAAGCACCATCGCTCAGGCCCGCGATCACCTCCCGCACGGTCTCTTCGGCGTTCGATTGCACGTGGCCCATATAGGCAGACACGACCTCTACGCTCTGCCGCTCAACAAGCTTCAAAAGCTCCCGCCGACCCGTCTCATTGGCGGCGATCTGAGCTTTCAAGTCGGCCATGTTCTGTTCGATATTCCGGCACGGATAGCGACCCGAGGACAGCACCTCACGCGCCTCTTCCTCCAGAAGCCTCCCCCGGGCCACGAGGCGCATGTTGTCGATGACAACGCCCTCTTCCTCGATGGTGCGGCTGTCCGGCGGGGCGGAGCCCGGCGTGCGGCCTCCAATATCGGCATGGTGCCCGCGTGAGCCCAACCAAAACACAGGTTTGCCGCCCACGAAGACGGGGGTCACCACGGTCACATCGGGCAGATGCGTGCCCCCGTTGTGAGGCGCGTTCAGCATGAAGGCGTCGCCGTCAGCCACTTCGGGCCAAGCCTCCATCACTGTTTTGATGGCCGCCGACATTGATCCCAAGTGCACCGGCACATGGGGCGCATTGGCCACGAGATCGCCCGCCGCATCAAAAATCGCGCAGGAAAAATCCAACCGCTCCTTGATGTTAACCGACCATGAGGTGTTGGCGAGGGTGGCGCCCATCTGATCGGCCACCGACATGAAAAGGTTCGACATGACCTCAAGCGTCACCGGATCAACTTCGGTGCTGGCGGAGCTGTCGCGCCCTGCGCCCACCTGATCGAGGATCAGATTGCCCAAATCATCGATCCGCGCGGACCAGCCGGCTTCCACCATGTTGGTGCCCGTGGGTTCCTTGATAATGGCGGGGCCTGCGATGCTCGCCCCCGGCTTCAACGTCATCCGGTCATAGAGCGGCACCTGCGTAGGCGCGCCGAGGTAGACCTCCACTTCGCCCACGGGAACGCCATCGCCCGAGGGCATCGATGCCGAAGGGGCCTCGCCCGTCGCTCCGATCGCTTCGACCGCAATGAGTTCGAGCTCGATCGCGCGTTCAGGGGACGAGAACCCGAAGCGGGAAATATGGGCTGCCTCGAAGGCCGCGCGCATGTCGGTCACCGGGCCAAAAGGCACCTCCAGCGACTGGTGGGAGCCCTCATAGCGCAGATGCGCGCGCATCTCGCACTCCACACTCATCGCGCCCTGGTCGCGCACGTCCGCCTCGGCCGCGGCAGCAAGCGCTTTAGCCAGCTCAGCCGCAGCGTCGTGACCACCTTCCAAAGGCAGATCGAGCTGTCCTTCCCGGATCGCACGGATATCGGCGAGGCCCATGCCGTAGGCCGAGAGCACCCCTGCAAAGGGATGGATCATGACGCGCTGCATGCCCAGCGCCTCTGCCACGAGGCAGGCATGTTGCCCGCCCGCGCCGCCAAAGCACTGCAGCGTGTAGTCGGAGACATCGTGCCCCCGCTCCACACTGATCTTCTTGATCGCGTTGGCCATGTTATCGACGGCGATGCGGATGAAGCCCTCGGCGGCCTCCTCCGGCGTCATGCCAAGGCCTTCGACGAGGCTCTCAAACGCGCGCCGCACGGCGTCCGGGTCGAGGGGCTCATCCCCGTTCGGGCCAAAGACGGCTGGGAAATGATCAGGCTGCAGCTTGCCGAGCATCACGTTGCAATCGGTCACCGTCAGCGGGCCACCGCGCCGGTAAGCGGCTGGTCCGGGATCGGCGCCAGCGCTTTCGGGGCCCACTTGGAAACGGCCATCCGCGAAGGAGCAAATCGAGCCGCCCCCCGCCGCGACCGTGTGAATATCCATCATTGGCGCGCGCATGCGGACGCCTGCGACCTCGGTCTCAAAGGTGCGCTCATAGACGCCGGCATAGTGGCTGACATCGGTCGAAGTGCCACCCATGTCGAAGCCGATGAGGCGGTCAAAACCTGCCGCGCGGCCTGTTTCCACCATGCCGACGATGCCGCCCGCCGGGCCGCTCAGGATCGCGTCTTTGCCTTGGAACGCGCTCGCATCAGCTAGCCCGCCGTTCGACTGCATGAAGAGAAGCGCGCCCGTCGCGCGCCCCACATCGAGCGCGCCCGCCACTTGATCCACATAGCGCCGCAAAGTGGGCGACAGATAGGCATCGACCACGGTCGTATCGCCCCGCCCGACCAGCTTAGCCAAACGCGACACCTGATGACTCACGCTCACCTGCGTGAAGCCAATCTCGCGCGCCATCTCCGCCACCTCGGCCTCGTGCGCGGGGTTCACGTGGGCGTGCATGAAGGCAATCGCCACCGCACGGATACCGCGATCGTAAGCGCCCTGAAGGGCCTCACGCGCCACCTCCCGATCAAGCGGCGTCACAACGCCCCCCTCGGCATCGAGCCGCTCCGGGATCTCGCTCACGTCCTTATAAATCAGCGAAGGACGCGTGATGTGCAGGTCAAAGAGCTTGGGGCGCGTTTGGTAGCCAAGCCGCAGCAAATCGCCCAAGCCTTCGGTGATCAGCAGCAGAACATCGTCGCCCTTACGCTCGAGCAGCGCATTGGTGGACACGGTCGTGCCCATCTTCACCGCGGCGATCGATCCAGGCGCGAGCGTCTCAGTGCCAATGATCTCCCGAATGCCTTGAACGGCGGCGTCCCGGTAACGCTCTGGATTTTCGGACAAAAGCTTGTGCGTCAACAGCTCACCATCGGGCGATTTCGCCACGATGTCGGTAAAAGTGCCGCCACGATCGATCCAGAATTCCCAAGGGTTCATGATTGTCTCCTTGGCGATGGCAAAGCGCGACGCTAGGTGAATGTCAATCACGGGAGGACCTGATCATGGCAGTTGAGTTTCACCTTTTCGAGTATCTGAGCGACAATTACGGCGTGCTCCTGCGCGACGACGCCACGGGCCGGGTGGCCTGCGTAGATGCCGGTGAAGCAGATGCCGTGCTCGCGGCCCTGAAGGAAAAGGGGTGGGAGCTTGATGAGCTCTGGATCACGCATTGGCACTGGGATCACACCGACGGCCTCGAAGAAGTCCGCGCCGCCACCGGCTGCAAGGTGATCGGACCCGCCTACGAGGGCGGCAAAAGCTTCACCTTTGATCTCAGCGTCAAGGAAGGCGATAGCTTCAGCTTTGGAGGTGTCGAGGTCGCGGTGTGGCATACGCCGGGCCACACGCTCGATATGGTGAACTACTACCTGCCCTCCGAGGGCGTGATCTTCACGGGCGACACGCTCTTTGCCATGGGCTGTGGGCGCGTCTTCGAAGGTACCCATGACCAGATGTTTGCGAGCATGGAAAAGCTGCGCACACTGCCGTCCGAGACAGTGGTCTACGGCGCCCATGAATACACGATCGCGAATGCCAATTTCGCGCTGAGCGTAGATCCCGAGAACGCGGCGCTGCAGGCCCGCGCGAAAGAGGTGGAGGCCCTCCGAAAAGTTGGCGCACCCACCATGCCCACCAACATGGCATCCGAGCTCGAAACGAACCCGTTCTTGCGCTACGACCAGCCGTCGTTGCGTGCGACGCTCGGCATGGAAGGCGCTGAGAACGGCGCGGTCTTCTCCGAGACGCGCACCCGCAAGGACAACTTCTAGGCCTGCGAGGCCATCATCCGCGGCAGCCCGTCAAAACCCGCCCCGCGCCAGACGGCATAGGCCAGAAAGGGCTGATCGAGCGTCACCATCAGGTGCGGCTGGTGGCTCGCATGGCTGCGCGCTTGGCCTGGGCGCAGCATCAGGTT
>JBCBFV010000157.1:0-5960 GCA_038527425.1 Pseudomonadota bacterium | reverse complement strand
CTCAGCGCCTGCACAGTTTCGAGCACGACGCGGGAGGCGCCTTGATCGAGTGCAGCTTTCTCCGCGTCATCCCGAAGCCGCTTGGCTGCCGAGATACGCGTAAGAATTGGGTAGGTTTCGACGATGGCATCCATCTCGGCCTGGGCGTCCTCATCCCACGGGAAATCGCTTTTCAGCGTCGTGGGGGTCGCCTCGGCCGCGTCCATTTCCGTGCCCAGCGGCAGGATATGGAAGAGCGCGTCGAAGAGCCCATTGCAGATCTCCTGCAACAGGTAAGTGGCCCCGGCATAGCCCATGAAGGGTGTGCCCACGTGGCGGCGGATCGCTGCCCCTGGGAAACTCGCCGGGATGAAGGCAGGCTGCGGACCGTGACCTCCCTTCAATTCTGACATGTACATTTTCTCGTTGATCGACCCGAGCACGATGAGCGGCTTTTTCTCCTCCATGAGGGCGCGCACTTCGTCGTTGTCGGTCTTCTTGCCCCGCACCCGCGCCACGGCGAAATCACAGGGGAAGCCCAGGTCGGTCTCCAGAAAGTTTCGAACCCCTCGCGCATAGGTCTCGTTCGCAACGATCCCGAAGGAGGCCGTGGCAAAGAAGTCCTGCGTGACCGAGCGCCAGAGATCCCAGACCGGTTTGATCGTGGAATGCTTCTCTTGCTCGATGAAAGGTTCGGGGTCGAGTCCGAGGAGTTCACCAAGGGTCCGCAAAAACTTGGTGGTGGACTCGACCCCGACGGGCGCTTGAAGGTAGGGCTTCCCGAGAAGCTCTGCCAACCCACGCCCGAACTCGCGGTACATCACAACATTGACGTCCGCATTGACGAGGTTCCGCATTTCGGCGACGTGCGCGCCAAGCGGATGAACCATGTTGATCTCTGCGCCGATGCCTTCAACGAGGCGGCGGATCTCGGCGAGATCAGATGGCATATTGAACGTGCCGTACATCGGCCCAAGGATATTCACCCGGGGCTTCTGACCTTCCACACGCTTGGCTTCACGTGGGAGCTGGCCCCGCGTCATGCCGAATTCTGTAAAGATCCAGGTCATCGCGCGATCCGCGCATTCCCACTGATCTTCGTCGATTGTCCGCGGTAGGAACCGCTGGATATTGGTGCCCTGAGGCGTGACGCCGCCACCGATCATTTCGGCGATCGAGCCCGTTACGACGACCGCAGGCAGCGCAGGGTCAAGCGTGCCCCAAGCGCGCTTCATGGCGCCCTCGGTGCCATCGCGACCCAGCTCTTCCTCACCGAGGCCCGTAACCACGATCGGAAGTTCGTGCGGCGGCAAACCGTCTGTGTAGTGCAGAACGGAAGTCACCGGCAGGTTCTCGCAGCCCACGGGGCCGTCGATGACGCATTGCAGGCCTTTGACAGCGCAGAAGGCATAAACAGCCCCCCAATAGCCACCAGCGCGGTCGTGGTCTTGGACTAGCATTAGACGCCCACCTCCTCGACTTCGGCCGCCTTCTTGGCGAGCTTTCTGGCCTGCTGTTCCCGGAAATCGGGACGCACATTCGGGCCCTCTTCCCAGACGCCTGCGGTGTCGCCACCGCCCACGCCCTCAAAGAACTCGCGCATGTGCTCCATGCGGTCCTTGTTCTTCATAGCCGCGTTGATGACCGTGGCGAGCGATCCTGCACCTGCCGGGCCCATAAGCGGGCGCGCGGAGATCAGGTTCGTATAGTAGAGACCGGGGATCGCGAGCTCCTTGGCCTTCTGGACAACAGGCGTCGTCCCGATGGCGAGGTCCGGGCGGTGTTCGACCATCGCTTCGCAATCATCTTCGAGCGACGCGCGGAACTTCACGCGCACGCCCTTGTCTTCAAGCCATTCGGCATCGCCCGCGCTGTAAGGCGTCTTCGGGCAAGCCGTACCAACGTAGCGCAGATCAGCGCCGCTCTCGATAAGGAGCCGCGCCACGAGAAGCTCTGAGCCCTCATAGCCGCTGAGCGTGATCGTGCCATCGATAGGCGTCGCCGCCAGCGCGCCGCGGATCGCGGGCAGGAAAGCGTTCTTGGCCGCATCGACCTGGGCTGCGGGCAGCCCAAAGGTATCGCCAATGTTCGAAAGCCACGCTTCAGTGCCGTCATAGCCCACAGGCGCGGAGCCGACGATTGGTTTTCCAGCGGCGGTGAACTCGCGCATCGCGGCGGTGTAGAAGGGGTGGATCGCGGCCACGGCGCCGCAATCGAGCGCGGAATAGAGCTCGCGCCACTCACGGCAGGGCACGGTCGGTCCAATCGCCAGCCCCATGGGCGTCAGCATGGCCGAAATCATCATCGGATCAGCTGGGAACATCTCACCGAGCAGAGTCACCGTCGGGCGATCCTCCTTGGCCTTGAGCGGCGCGGGCACGGGGCCGGCCTCAATCTCTTGACGGGCGAAGTTCAGCATCGCGCCGGCGAGCACGTCTTTCGCCTCGGCATGGGTTGGGATGCCAAAGCCCGGCACGTCGATGCCCACGATGCGCACGCCGTTGATCTCATCGGGCAACAGGCGAAGCGGCACGCCGGAGGCGGTCGGCACGCAGAGGTTCGTGACGACGATCGCGTCATACTTCTCCGGGTCCGCCATGGCGTAGACGCTGTCGCGGATGTCTTCGAAAAGCTTCCCGGTCACCAGCGTCTCGGAGTTGAAAGGCACGTAACCCACCGAGCGACGTGCGCCGTAGAAGTGGCTGATGAAGGTGAGGCCGTAGACACAGCAGGCCGATCCGCTCAGCACGGTGGCCACGCGGCGCATGCGAAGGCCAACGCGGAGCGATCCGAACGCCGGGCACATGCTTTGGGGCTTGTCATGGGGGCCGGTGGGGTAGTCGGCGGCCAGCTGATCGAGCAGCTCGGAATTTCCGGACGCGCGCGCCTGCGCCTCCATGGAGTCCGCAGAGGAATGGCAGCCAACCGGCGCGAGCGGATCTTGCCCGAGCACTGGCGCGTCACCCAAGCTGGGCGCCCCGCCGAGCACGGGCGCATCCTGCACCGCGTCTACCTTGGCCTCTTCCGCCAGGTCGTATTTGACCTCGAAACCCATTACTTCGTTTGGCTTCCTTCTTTGCCGAGCGCGCGCTCGACGGTTTTCAAAGCGTCCAGATCAAGCATCGTCGTACAGGACCTCCAGGCTCACCTGCGGCTTGGCATTCTTGCCGCGCATGTCTTCGTCGGTGGCTGGCACCAACTCGATGCCCGCGCCCGTTTCCTTGCCGTCAAAGAGGTTCAGAAGGCCGTCTTGGCTCAGCGGCGCCGGGCGCACGGGCGGCGCTTCGGCCACGTTCAGGCCGAGCTCTGCAAAGAGGCCGCCCCACTGCGAGGCCTCAGTGCCAACGATCTGATAGTTGGCAGACTTGCGGCGCAGATCCTCGTCCTGAGGAATGCTGGCGAGGATCGGGATGTCGACGCTTTCGGCGAATGCCTGCGCCTCCCCCGTGCCGTCGTCCTTGTTGATCACAAGGCCCGCGACGCCCACGTTACCGCCCAGCTTGCGGAAGTACTCCACCGCCGAGCACACGTTGTTGGCCACGTAGAGCGACTGAAGGTCGTTCGAGGCCACAAGGATCACCTTCTGCGCCATATCCCGCGCGATGGGCAGTCCAAAGCCGCCGCACACCACGTCGCCCAGGAAGTCCAGAAGGACGTAGTCAAAATCCCAATCGTGGAAGCCGAGCTTTTCGAGCGTCTCGAAGCCGTGGATGATGCCGCGGCCACCACAGCCGCGCCCAACCTCGGGGCCGCCAAGCTCCATGGCGAAGACGCCGCCGCGCTTGAAGCAAACGTCGCCGACGCCCACTTCTTCGCCCGCAAGCTTCTTGCGCGTCGAGGTCTCGATAATCGTCGGGCAGGCCTTGCCGCCGAAGAGCAGCGAGGTCGTGTCCGACTTCGGGTCGCAGCCGATGAGAAGCACCCGCTTACCTTGCTCCGCCATCATGTGGCTGAGGTTGGCGAGCGTGAAGCTCTTACCAATACCGCCTTTGCCGTAGATCGCGATGATCTGCGTCTTCTTTGTCGGCTCATCCGTCACGATATCCGCGAGATCTTCGTTCGCTTCGTCGCGCAAGCGGTCGGAGAAATCCTTGAGGTTCGGCACGTCCTTCATGCGATGTCTCTCCAGTCCAGGATCATTTTCAGGCAGCTGGGATCGCTGAAGGCGGTCTCGTAAGCCTGAGGGGCGTCCGTTGCGGCGGCGCGGTGAGTGATGAGGTCATCGAGGCGCAGCTTGCCGGCTTCGACGAGGTCTCGGGTGGCGGTCATGTCCTCAGCGGTCCACTCGGCTGCGACACGCAGACGGGCCTCCTTCATGAAGGCCGGTGGGAAAGCGAAGGACAGCGGCTCAGCGTAGAAACCTGCGAGGGTGATCTCCCCACCTTTCTTCAGCCGACCGATCAAGGCGTTCAGCAGCTTGGCGTCGCCTGAGGCATCATAGATCGCGCCATAGTCCCGACGGTCGTCCTGATCAGGATGGACGACGGGGTATTCTGCGTCGCTGCGGCTCGGGTCGATTTCCCAGACCGTGGGCGCCGGTGCGCCTGCAGCGATGGTCAGCCGTGCGAGCAACCGACCCAGCGTGCCGTGGCCGACGATCAAATCAGGAAGGGCGGCGTTGGGGGATGCCAAAGCGTGGCGGGCCGTTGCCGCAAGAGCCAGCAGTGCGCCCGAAGCGCCGTGACCGGAATCGATGCGAGTCACCCGGCTGGCCGGCGTAACGAGGGTTTTCGCCGACCCACCAAAGAGGCCGAACGCCTCCTCATAGCAATCCGCGCCCGGCACAAAGACCGTGTCGCCAACGCTAAGATCGCCTGCGGCCTCGACCACCGTGCCCGTGGCCTCATAGCCCGGCACCAGCGGGAAGCCTGAGCCCGGGAAGGGCGGCATATCACCGGAATAAAAGAGTTTTTCTGTACCTGTGGAGATACCTGAATGCGCCACATCAACAACGACATCTCCCGCAGCCGGGGCCTTGAGGGCCACGGTCTCTAGGCCAAGCATCTTGGGCTCAGCGAGGAGTACTGCAGTCGTTTGCACCTATGGGCGCTCCCTGTTTTGGCATCCTTCGGCGGGTGAGTCGGGACTCGGGGCCGGGGATTCAGCTACGAGTGTCAGTCTAGCCTTACACTTTGTTATGTCAATTGATCTGGACAAACTATTGTCAACTTCGCTTGCGGGCGGTGACGACGGACGTCACGAAGGCCCGCTTGGGTGTGGGTGTTTCGATGTCTGTGAAGCCTGCGGCGTCGAGCATTTCAGCGATCTGCGACTGTGACCGGGCGCGGCCCGTCTCCATACAGAACGTGTAAAAGGCGAAGTAGATATCGCCTGCCACAGTGGGCTTTGCGGCTCCTGTCATGGGCTCGGACACGATGAGGCGGCCGCCCGCAGGCAGCGCCTCATGCACCTTCTTCAAAAGCCCGGCGACCGTCTCGTCCGCATGATCATACAGAACGCGCACCAGGGTCATTGTCGGCGCCGCAGGGATCGCGTCATCGCGGAAGGACCCAGCGGTGATCGTCGTCCGGCCGTCTAACTCCGCTGCACGGAAGCGACTTTCGGCGCCGGGCGCCACGGCGGGCAGGTCAAAGAGGTGTAGCTTGGGCTCAGCATGTTTGCCGCCCAAGGCCGCAAGGAAGGCCCCGGTGCCGCCACCAATATCGAGAACTTCCTCGTCCTTGGAGAAATCGACCGTCCGCAGCGTGTCTTCCGCCACGAGCTTCTGGCTGTCGGCCATAAGCTCCGAATAGGCGCGTGCCGTGTCCGGGTCCTGCGCGGCACCCGCCCCGAAGACATAGGGCCAAAAGCGCGCGAGCTCGGGCTGCGTCTCTCCGCGCAGCAGCGCCACGGGATCAGACATATCGCGATACATCACTGAATGATGCCGGATCATCGGCACCACGCCCGGCACACCCAGCAAGGCGGCCCCGCGCGTGGTGAGATCATAGCGCCCCTTGCGCTGACGCAGCAGGCCCAAA
>JBCBFV010000156.1:0-6017 GCA_038527425.1 Pseudomonadota bacterium | reverse complement strand
GATGCGGATGATGGAGGTTGGATCGTTGAGCTCGTCAGACATGGCACGTCTCTATTAAGCCGCTGGCTGGCTTGCAACCTTCGGGCCTGCGGCCTAGCGATGCGGCATGGAGCTTTGCCCCCCTTCCTTCAACCTCGCGGAACACGTGTTGCGCCGCTCGATGGAGCTGTCTGAGAAGCCTGCTTTGGTCCTTTTGGGAGGCTCTGAGACGGAGGAATGGAGCTACGCGCGGCTCCGCCAGGCGGTTCTCGGCGTGGCGAGCGGGCTCTTGGCGCAGGGGTTGGTGCCCGGCGACCGGGTGATGCTTCGGTTGGGCAACGGCGTCTCCTTTCCGCTGGCCTACCTCGGCGCCATCGCCGTTGGGATCGTGCCGATCCCAACTTCCTCTCAGCTCACAACAGCAGAGCTCGATCGCGTTTGGCCTTTGGTAGCTCCAAAGGCCGTGATCGCAGGTCCCGGCATCGCTCAACCGAGTGCGTCAGCTCTGACGATTGCGGAGGCTGATCTCCTCGCGATGACCGAGCTTCCCGCCGCGCCGTTTGATCGCGGGGATCCTAACCGCCTCAGCTACATCATGTTCACCTCTGGCACCTCCGGACAGCCCAAGGCCGTGGCTCATGCCCATCGCGCAATCTGGGCGCGGCAGATGATGTATGATGGCTGGTATGGCCTCCGCGAGACAGACCGCCTGCTTCATGCAGGCGCGCTGAACTGGACCTTCACTCTGGGCACGGGGCTGCTTGATCCATGGAGCGTTGGTGCCACGGCACTGATCCCTGCTGACGGGACGCCACTCGAAAGATTGCCCGAGCTCTTGCGCGCACACGACGCGACCCTTTTCGCGGCAGCACCGGGTGTGCTGCGAAAGCTCCTCAAAGAACCTGCAGACCTCAACCTTCCTACGCTGCGGCACACGCTGACGGCTGGTGAACACCTGCAGCCCGACCTCCGCGAGGCATGGCAGAATGCCACGGGGCGCGGCCTCTATGACGCGTTCGGGATGACGGAATGCTCCACCTTCCTTAGTGCGAGCCCCGAGGGTGCCCCCTCTTTGACCGCGCAATCTGGGCGCCGCGTGGGTCTGACCGCCGAAGGTACGATCCAGATACACAAAGACGAGCAAGGGTTGATGCTGGGCTATGTCGAAGGTGACCGGTTCGAACTGCCGCTGACGGAAGACCATTTCTTCACCTCCGATCGCGCGAGCCTGCGCCAAGATGGGTCCTACCAATACGAAGGGCGTATGGGCGATTTGCTCAACCCGGGCGGTTACCGCGTGAGCCCGCTGGAGGTCGAAGCCGCGATGCTCGGCTGCCCCGGTGTGGATGAGATCGCGGTGACTGAGCTCTCCTCCGGCACATCAACTTTTCTTGCAGCCTGCTATTCGGGGCCCGCACCACTGGCCCCTGCTCGTCTCAGCCGCTATGCCGAAGAAAATTTAGCACGCTACAAGCAGCCGCGCGTGTATCGCCACGTCGCCTCATTGCCGCGCGGCACCAACGGAAAACTTCTACGCAAAGCGCTGCCGGCGCTATTCGAGGACCTCTCATGATCAAGCTCGACATCATATCCGATCCGATCTGCCCTTGGTGCTACATCGGCAAGACACAGCTTGATCGCGCGCTGGCCGAGCATCCTGATCACCCCTTCACGATCGAATGGCATCCCTTCCAGCTGAACCCCGACATGCCCGCCGAGGGGATGGACCGCGCGGAGTATCTGGAGAAGAAGTTCGGCGGCAAAGAAGGTGCCGTGCGCGTTTACGGCCAGATCGCGCGCCATGCCGAAGAAATCGGGCTTGAGGCGAACCTGGGCGGCATTACGCGGACGCCGAACACAGTCAATGCGCACCGTCTGATCCACTGGGCGGGTCTTGAGCAGCGGCAGACCTTTGCGGTCGATGCGCTCTTCAAGGCCTACTTCGTGGACAACCGCGACATTGGGGACAGTGAAGTGCTGGCCGACATTGCTGATAGCGTCGGGATGGATGCGGCTGTCGTGCAAAAGCTTCTCGCGACCGAGGAAGACGCACAAATGATCCGGGACCGCGACGCTCACTCGCGCCAGATGGGTATCACCGGCGTGCCGACGTTCATCGTCGCACAAAAGCACGCCGTGCCCGGCGCTCAACCCCCTGAGCTTTGGGCCAAGGTCATTGCCGAACTTTCGGAGCAACTTGACGCCGAATGACCTCCGACGATCAGCCTTCGGAGGCCGCGCGGGGCCCGACGTTCCGGTTCGTGGCGCTCATGGCCTTCCTGATTTCCTGCGTGGCTCTGGGCATCGATTTGATGCTCGCCTCCCTCGTCCAAATCGGGGAGGAGCTGTCACCAGCGGCGCCGGAGAATGCGACGCTCGTCATGGGATCGTTCTTTATGGCGCTCGGCGTGGCGACGTTCTTTGTCGGGCCGCTCTTGGACGCCTGGGGGCGACGCCCGGTCATTCTTGGGGGGCTTGGGCTCTATGCGCTTGGTGGGCTCATGAGCTGGCTCGCGCCGTCGCTGACGCTGATGCTTCTTGGGCGCGCGCTTATGGGCGTGGGCGCTGCAGCACCCCGGGTGGGCGTACAGGCTATCATCCGCGACAGGTATTCGGGGCGGCAGATGGCGGCGACGATCTCTATCGTGATGATGATCTTCACGCTCGTGCCCGGCGTGGCCCCTGTCATGGGCGCCTGGATTGCGGACGCTTTTGGCTGGCGCGCGGTCTTTTTCGTCTTCATCCTCTTTGGCGCAGGCGGCGCCGCTTGGTTCGCCTGGCAGCAGCCTGAGACTTTGGCCAAGGCTCAACCACTGAATTTCCGCATCTGGGTCAGCGAGATCAGGGATGCTTTCCGCCTGCCTGTGTTCCGGCAGGCCATGGCGATCCAGCTCTTCACCTTCGCCTCGCTCTACGGTTTCCTCACCGCGGGGCCAGCGATTTTCTCGCAGAACTACGGGATCCCCGGCCTCTATCCTTACATCTTCGGCGCTGTCTCGCTGCTTGGCGCTATCGCGGCCTTTGCCAATTCGCGGCTCGTGAAACGACTCGGCATGGTGGTGCTCTCTCGCGCATCGCTTATCGTCTACACGGCGATCAACGTGGTGAGCCTTATTGCCATGGCGTCGGGCGCAGAGCTCTGGTCCTTCGTGGCGCCCATGTTCTTTGGCTTCTTCGTGCTGGGCTTTGTGATCGGCAACGCGCAGGCGCTGGCTCTGGAGCCTTTGGGCCACATCGCTGGCACCGCGTCCGCGACACTTGTTGCGGCCGCGACTCTTGGCGCCGGGCTGCTTGCTGCGCCGCTGCCGCTGATGTTTGGGTCCCAGCCTATGCCCTTTATCGCGGCCACGACTGCTTTCGGCGCGATCGCGCTTTGGTCGGCGATGCGGCTTGCGCCTGATTAGGACGTCGTCTTTGCTTTGAAAGTGCCGGCCTTCTCGGCCAGATCACGTGCAATCGCGAAGGCACCCTTGATCTTGTCGCTGTCTTTCTTCCAGTCCCGGCGCACAACGATCTTGTTGTCTTTCACTTTCGCCAACCCGCGCTGATCCTGGATGAACGCCACGAGGCCCTCGGGCGACGCGAACTTGTCGTTGTGGAACTGGACGGTGGCGCCTTTCGGCCCGCCATCGAGTTTGGCAATCCCGGCCTTCTTACACATCGCCTTGATGCGCACGACGAGGAGGAGCGTATTGACCTCCTTCGGTAGCTTGCCAAAGCGGTCGATGAGCTCTGCCGCGAAGCCCTCGAGCTCCACCTTCGTGGTGAGGCCTGACAGGCGTCGGTAGAGACCCAGACGCACATCCAGATCGGGCACGTAATCCTCGGGGATGAGAACCGGCACGCCCAAATTGATCTGGGGCGCCCATTGATCGTTGTCCTCAAGCATCTCGGTTTCACCCGAGCGGATCTTGGCGATCGCCTCCTCCAGCATCTGCTGGTAAAGCTCGTAGCCCACGTCGCGCATCTGGCCCGATTGCTCTTCGCCCAGCAGGTTGCCCGCGCCGCGAATGTCGAGGTCTTGGCTCGCCAGCGTGAAGCCCGCACCGAGGCTGTCGAGCGATCCCAGCACGCGCAGGCGCTTCTCAGCGGCGGGCGTCAGTTTCATGCGGGGCTTCGTCGTCAGATACGCATAGGCGCGCGTCTTCGAGCGGCCCACGCGGCCTCGGATCTGGTAGAGCTGCGAGAGGCCAAACATATCCGCCCGGTGCACGATCATGGTGTTGGCCGCCGGGATATCGAGGCCGGATTCAACGATGGTCGTCGCCAAAAGGACGTCGAACTTGCCGTCATAGAAGGCGTTCATCCGGTCATCGAGCTCACCTGCCGCGAGCTGGCCGTGGGCGATGACGTAAGACACCTCCGGCACTTCCGTTTTCAGCCATTCCTCCATCTCCGGCAGATCGGAGATACGCGGCACGACGAAGAAGGACTGTCCGCCGCGATAATGCTCGCGCAAGAGCGCCTCACGCAGCGTGACGGTGTCGAATTCGCTGACATAGGTGCGGATCGCCAAGCGATCGACCGGTGGTGTGCCGATGATCGAGAGGTCGCGCACGCCGCTCAGGCTCAGCTGCAACGTCCGCGGGATCGGCGTAGCCGTCAGCGTCAGCACGTGGATGTTGGATCGCAGCTGCTTCAGCCGCTCTTTGTGACCCACGCCAAAACGCTGTTCTTCGTCGATGACGAGGAGGCCCAGGTTGTTGAACCGCACCTGTTTGGCGAGCACCGCATGGGTCCCCACGACGATATCGACCGATCCTTTGGCGAGGCCTTCGCGGGTGGCATTGGCCTCCTTGGTGCCCACAAAGCGCGACAGCGGTCGCACGTTGATCGGGAAGCCACGGAAGCGCTCGGCAAAGCTCTGCGCGTGCTGGCGGGCAAGGAGCGTTGTTGGCGCGACGACGGCCACCTGAACGCCCGACATGGCCGCGATGAAGGCCGCGCGCATGGCAACTTCCGTCTTGCCAAAGCCCACATCGCCGCAGACGAGGCGATCCATGGGCTGCCCTGCGACCATGTCTTCCAGTGTTGCCTCGATGGCGGCGAGCTGGTCGTCAGTCTCGGTATAAGGAAAGCGCGCGCAGAAGGCGTCCCACATGCCCGGCGGCGGATCGAGGATCGGCGCTTTGCGTAGCGCGCGTTCTGCAGCCACGCGGATCAAACGCTCCGCCATCTCGCGGATGCGCTCTTTTAGGCGGGCCTTCTTGGCCTGCCACGCGCCGCCACCCAGCCTATCAAGCAGGCCTTCTTCATGGCCGAACTTGCTGAGCAGTTCGATATTCTCGACCGGGAGGTAGAGCTTCGCATTTTCGGCGTATTCCAGCAGGATGCATTCGTGCGCCGCGCCCGCGGCTGTGACGATCTCCAGCCCTTTGAAGCGGCCCACGCCGTGATCGACATGCACGACGAGATCACCGGGCGACAGGCTCTGCGTCTCGGTCAGGAAGTTCTCGGCCCGACGCTTGCGTTTGGTCTGGCGGATCAGGCGGTCGCCGAGGACGTCCTGTTCGGAGATGACGCAAAGGTCGGGTGTCTCAAACCCGTGCTCCAAGGCCCAAACGGCGAGGTAGACACCCCTGCCCTTGATCCCGCGCGCGTCGGTGATGGAGACGGCCTCCAGGATGCCCTCATCTTCGATGAGGCCACTGAGACGTTCGCGCGCGCCTTCCGAGTAGCTCGCGATGACTACCGGCTGCGAGGTGAGTTTGTCTTTGATATGAGCCGACAGCGCGCCGAAAAGGCTCAGCGCCTCGGACTGCCGCTCAGGTGCGAAGTTGCGGCCCACGCGCCCGCCCGCATCGAGCGAGTTGAGCCCCGTCGGCTGCGGCAAGGGGGCGAATTGCACCAGGCGGTGATCCTTGGTGGCCGCCTCCCAATCCGCATCGCTGAGATAAAGCTGCGACGGGGGCGCGGGCTTGTATACGCTGTCGAGCCGCCCTTTTGCCGTCATCGCCTCTTTGCGGGCGTCGTATTGATCCTCGATCGCCTCCCATCGGGCGACGCGAGCGGGCGTCACCTGATCATCAAGCGTGACC
>JBCBFV010000155.1:0-6145 GCA_038527425.1 Pseudomonadota bacterium | reverse complement strand
TCCTGCAAACATGCGCTGCGCCTACCCGCTGGAGTACATCTCCAACGCGTCGAAGACGGCTTTGGGTGGGCACCCGAAGAACATCATCATGCTGACGTGTGATGCGTTTGGCGTTCTGCCTCCGATCGCGCGTCTGACGCCGGCGCAGGCGATGTACCACTTCCTGAGCGGCTTCACGGCCAAGGTTGCAGGAACCGAGCGTGGCGTGACGGAGCCTGAGCCCACCTTCTCCACCTGCTTCGGCGCGCCCTTCATGCCGCGTCGTCCGGAAGAATACGGTCGCCTTCTGCGCAGCAAGATCGCCAAGCACGGCGCGACCTGCTGGCTGGTGAACACAGGTTGGACCGGTGGTGCTTATGGTGAAGGCTCGCGTATGCCGATCCGTGCCACCCGCGCGCTCCTGTCGGCAGCCCTAGATGGCACGCTGAACGACGGCCAATTCCGCAAGGACGAAAACTTCGGCTTCGAAGTGCCTGTGAGCGTTCCGGGCGTGGCAGACCTGCTGCTGACCCCGCGCCGCACGTGGGAAGACGGCGCCGCCTACGATGCGCAGGCTGAGAAGCTGGTTCACATGTTCTCGGACAATTTCGAACAGTACCTGCCACACATCGACGATGACGTGAAAGCCGTCGCCATCGGGTAAGGCCGCTTCGGCAAATCAAACATGATCGGGCACTGGTGACCAACGCCAGTGCCCGATTTTGTATGGGACGAGCGTTTCAAGGAGACAGCGCGTCAGTGACAGCTACGACCCAAAAGCGTTTGTAAACGCCGTGAAGCGGTTCTGAATGATGTCGGCCCACCCGCTGACATAGTTCTCCCGGATCGCTGCGGCCCCGTCGCCGCGTGCCTCCCAACCTGTGTGGACCAAGGTAACCAAAGTCGCCCCGTCATCCGTTGGTTCAAAGTCTACCGAGACGGTCGTGGCCTCGCTCTCCGGCAAACCGGGATGCCAACTGAACGAAACATGGCGTCCGGCCTGATATTTGAGCACAGTGCCCCAGACCCGGTGCTCGCCCCTCTCCGAGACCTCATAGATCTTCCCACCTTCGTGGCCCTCAAACACCACGATCTCAGGTGCGGCTTCGCCCAGGAAAGGCCCGACGGAATGCGTCGCCAAGGGCCACCAGTCAGAGATCTTTGACATGAAAGCATCGAAAACCTCTTCAGGGCGTCGGTTGATCTTGGTGACGACTTTGATGGGTTCGAGGGGCATCAACTATTCCTCCTGCTCTTCAATGGAGGCCAAGAGATTTGACCAATGCGCCGTCCAGAAGGCTCGGATCTCATCGAGTTTGGCTTTGTTGACGCAGTAGATGTTGCGGGCCCCGTCTGGGCGCGCCGAGATCAGGCCTGCGTCCTTCAGCACCTTGAGGTGCTGCGACATCACCGGCTGGGACACGTCGATCCTCGAGGTCAGCTCGCTCACGGACATCGGCTGCTGGGCCAGCTCATCAATGACGGACTGGCGAATGGGGTTTGAGAGGGATTTCAGCTCAGCTTCATAAGGCATACCTAATCATAAGGATATCCTTATACGATTCGCAACCTTGGTGTTTTGCGCCTCGAGCTACCCGAAGAAGCCCCTTCGCAGCAGGTTCAGACCTGCCAGCAGAAGCACAATCAGCGTGGCCTGCTTGAAGCGCGCCTGATCCATGCGGTCCTGGATACGGAACCCGATCCAGAGGCCGATCACAGCTGGCGCGATGAGGAACGCTGAAAACTTGGCAGTCGCCAGCGTCAGAACCCCGGAGGATATGTGAGCCCCCACCAGCAACACGGCCCCGAGCCCATAGACCATCCCCTGCACCCGCATCTGATCAGCTTTGGGCAGCTGGTAGGCCGTGAGGTAGGCCACCGTCATCGGCCCCCAGATGCCCGAAATGCCACCGACAGCCCCCGCGAAAGCGCCCATCCCGATGGAGACCATCTTGCTCTGAGCACTCAGCACCAGCGGCACGCCCGCCAAGGTCGCGACGGCGTAGAGCGTTACCAGCCCCCCGAGGCCAATCAAGAAGACGGCTTGGGGGATCGCCAAAACGAACTGGGAGGTAATGATCAACATCCCCGCGCCGACACCGAGAAAGAGCCAGAACGGGCGGATGGACTTCCACGCCGCGCGGACCCCCTGGCGCAGCGCCTGAAAGCCGTTCGTCACCACCGTGGGCAGAATCAGGCCTGCGAGTGCCAGTTCGGGCGACAGAAAGGTCGTCAGCCCCGAAATGATCACCATGGGCATCGCAAACCCCACGATGCCCTTCACGATCCCCGCAGAGACAGCAACGGCGAAGGCGGCAAGCAATGTGACGATATCCAGACCCATATGGCTCGTTTACGCCCACCTGCGCCCTGCTGCACCCACAATCGGTTGCGACACTTTAATGCGTTTTCAATCTTTGTGATGAATTAATGTTGCGCTGCAGGTGCAAACACACTAGCTCACAGTTCAGCTTAGACGGGAGAGTATGAATGGCTCATGATGGACAGATGCAAATGACGACGCCAGTTCTGGCTGGCCTTCTTGATCTGACCCGTGAGGCGCTCGCGCCAGTGGACGATGTCACGGCCCGCGCCAAGGCCGCTGTGAGCGCGATGGTTACCGAGAATGGCCGTGTTTCTGGTGCGCTTGTGGACGCCCATCAAACCGCTGCCCACGGCTATGCGTGGCTGGCGACCTATGCAGAATCCCTGCGTCAAATGCAGGCCTGGGCCGAGAAGCTTGAGGCCGAGGGCACGTTTGGTGAGATGGAGAAGCTGATCCATCAGATCGCCTTCGGGGAATACCTCTGGCAGATTTTCGGCGGCATGCAGATGAACCAGGGCGAGGTTGTGCGCCTGCAGGACATCGGCCTCTCCCAAGAAGACCAGCGCGCCTTGATGGCGACGGCGGTCATGACGCTTTGCAACAGCGGCAACACGCAAGACGCGCGCCTGCGCCTCGTGGAGCTGATGCAAGAGCAGCAGAACACGATCGTGGGTCGCTCCGGCCTCGAGGAAGAGCTCGAGATGATCCGCGAGCAGTTCCGCCGTTACTCCCTCGAGAAGGTGGAACCTCACGCACACGAATGGCACCTGAAGGATGAGCTCATCCCGATGGAGACCATCGAAGAACTGTCCGAGATGGGTGTTTTCGGCCTGACGATCCCGGAAGAGCATGGCGGCCTCGGCCTCTCCAAGGCGTCCATGTGCGTCGTTTCAGAAGAGCTCAGCCGCGGCTACATCGGTGTGGGTTCCCTCGCCACCCGGTCTGAAATCGCGGCTGAGCTCATTTTGTGCGGCGGTACCGATGAGCAGAAGGAAAAGTGGCTGCCGGGCCTCGCCTCGGGTGAGATCTTGCCCACGGCTGTCTTTACGGAGCCAAACACCGGTTCCGACCTCGGCGCGCTCAAGACGCGGGCCAAGCAGGATGAAAACGGCGACTGGGTGCTGAACGGCAACAAGACGTGGATCACCCACGCGGCCCGGACCCATGTGATGACCGTCCTCGCGCGCACGGTGCCCGACACCGACGACTACCGCGGCCTGTCGATGTTCCTTGCGGAAAAGACGCCCGGCACGGACGAAGAGCCCTGGCAGGACGAAGGCATCTCCGGCGGTGAGATCGAAGTCCTCGGCTACCGCGGCATGAAAGAATACACGCTCAACTTCGACGACTTCAAAGTGAAGGGCGAAAACCTTCTCGGCGGCGAAGAGGGCAAGGGCTTTAAGCAGCTCATGGAAACCTTCGAGAGCGCGCGCATCCAGACCGCCGCCCGCGCCGTGGGTGTGGCCCAGTCCGCACTGGATGAGGGCATGAAATACGCGCTCGATCGCCAGGCTTTCGGCAAGTCGCTCGTGAACTTCCCGCGCGTGGCATCGAAGCTCGCCATGATGGCGGTGGAGATCATGGTGGCGCGCCAGCTGACCTACTTCTCGGCTGTCGAGAAGGACGAAGGCCGCCGTTGCGACCTTGAGGCTGGCATGGCCAAGCTGCTCGGCGCCCGCGTGGCATGGGCCGCAGCCGACAACGCGCTGCAGATCCACGGCGGCAACGGCTTTGCGCTGGAATACAAGATCAGCCGGATCCTCTGCGACGCACGCATCCTCAACATCTTTGAGGGCGCCGCCGAGATCCAAGCGCAGGTTATCGCGCGCCGTCTGCTTGCCTAAAACTCCCGGACCCTGCGCAGGGTCCGGTCGCCCCCACTTCACCGCGCGGCCCCATGGGGTTAGTGTCGCGGCAAAAGAGGAGGCAGAGCATGGCATCCCAAGGCCCCTGGGCAGCAACTGGATTTGCGGCTGGCACGTTCGTGCAAACGGCGCGTGGTTTGCGCCCGATTGAACGGCTCGTACCCGGCGAAGACGAGCTCGAGTTCCGCGACGGCACGACCGGCCCGCTTCTGCACCTTTGGCAAGCCACCTTTAGCGCTGAAGATCTATCGGCGGATGAAGCGCTGAGGCCCGTCACGATCCCCGCCTTGTCACTGGGCGGCACTGTCCCCTCGCGCCCGCTCGTCGCGGCACATTCCGCGCGGCTCCATGCGCAGGGGCGCCTCGTGAACCGGGTGACGGAAACGCCGGAGGTCCTTATCCCGGTTTCGTCGCTCCTGAGCGGTGAGGCCGAAGTCACCCAGCCCGCGGGCGAATTCACCTACTACCATGTGGTGGCCGCGAAACATCAGGTGCTGCGCGTCGAAGGTCTGATGTGCGAGACGCTTTATCTCGGTGACGGCACTGACGCTGACCTGCGAAGCGCTGTCGAAGCCCAGACCGGGCCGCTGTCACACGAAGCGATCCTGCCCCGTATCGACAATGAGACAGCCAAGCGTCTGACGGCCAAGCTCGCCAAAAAGAAGCGCGCGCCAGTGTCAGAGGATACGGCGTGATCCGGGCGATTGCTCTTCTCGCCTTCATCGGGGGCTGCGCCGCAGACGAGACGATCTCAGGCTACCTCGATACTGGCACCACGTGGCAGCTGACCGAGATGAACGGCGCCCCTTTCGGGGCCACGGCCACGATCCAATTCCCGGAGGAGGGTTCGGTCACCGGCAAGGCACCCTGTAACCGCTACACCGCCTCACAAGCCGCGCCCTACCCTTGGATCGACATTGGCCCCATCGCGGCCACGAAGCTCGCCTGCCCAGAGCTTGCCGCAGAAGGCACCTTCTTCGCGGCGCTCGATGCGATGACACTCGCCGAGGTCTCAGGCCCCGTGCTGATCCTGAACGGAGAAAATGGTGAGGAGATGATCTTCACCGCGCTACCGGGCGAGTAGATCCCTTAGCCGCCGCCGCGCGTCTGGCGCCTCTCGGTCGCCCAGAGCTTTGGCCATGAAGAAACCGGTCGTCTCCAAAGCCTCGGAAATCTCGCTGTCAGGCCCCTCGTGACCGGGCAGCAGCGCCTGAGGAAGCGGCAAAAGCTTTGAGGCCCATTCGCCTGCGCCTTTCTCAGACACCGCGCGGCCGGACTTCGGGGACACATAGACCAGACCCTCCGTCGCGCCCGTCACCGCGCAGCTGCTCAGATCCAGCCCGTATCCAAGTGTCTCAAGCAGCGAGAGCTCCCACCGCAGATAGGCCAGCGGCCAGGCATCCGTGGCAGCCATCAAGTCAAAGAGCTGCGTGGTGTCCCTATAAAGGTCGGGGGTGTCGTCACGTTCCGGCAACAGGCGCGAGAGGAGACCGCAGACAGACTGCAAACCCAGAAGCGCGCGCCGGTCCGACATCAGCGTCGCGGCGCGACTGCGGATCGGCTCAACGGTGTAGCTGCCCAGATGATCTTCAAGCCGAGCTTTCCAGGTCACATCAAGCTGGGCGCCGGGCTGCAGGTGCGGCGCCATCTTGCGGGACCCGCCGCCGCGCACCACACCCGCGGTACGCCCGTGGGCAGACGTCAGCACTTCGATGATGGCCGACCCCTCGCCATGGGGCCGCGCGACGAGCAAGACGCCTTCGTCACGCCACTCAATCATTCAGACAGCCCCGGCTCATCCAGCAGGTGGCGTCCGTGGCGATCCTCGATCTCGATGATCCAGAGGTCGGGGTCAAACTCGCGCTGCTTGGCGAGCGTGGCGTCCACGTCCGCCTCCTCGCCGTTTGCTACCAGCGCAGCTTTGATCTGATGACCGGCGATCGCCGCTGGATGGAGCTCGCCTCCGGCCAGGAGG
>JBCBFV010000154.1:0-6188 GCA_038527425.1 Pseudomonadota bacterium | reverse complement strand
GTCTCACCGTTGCTGGTCTCGATGAGGTTGGGCAGCTGCACGTGCTTGGCAAAGGCCTCGAAGTCACGGGCCATGTAGGCTTCGCGGGTCACTTCTAAAAGCTCACGGGCCACCGCTTGCGCCGGCGCCTTTGGATTATTCAGCAGTGGAAGACTCAAAACCTAAAGCGACCTTACCTTTAACTTCGTGATCCTATTAGCCTCTTTCTCGATAACCTCGAACCGGAAGCCATGGAACGAAAAAACCTGACCGACGGTCGGGATCATCTGCGCCTCATGAATGACGAGACCGGCCACGGTGTTGGCCTCATCATCCGGCAGTGCCCAATCGTGGGCGCGGTTGAGGTCGCGGATCGTCATGGACCCGTCGACGAGGTACTGGCCGTCCGGCGTCTTCGCGACCTCGTCTTCCTCGTGGTCGAACTCGTCTGTGATCTCACCCACGATCTCCTCGAGAATGTCTTCGAGCGTCAGCAAGCCCTGAAGCGAGCCGTACTCATCCACCACCAGTGCGAAGTGCGCGCGGCGGCGCAGGAACTCGCGCATCTGATCGTCGAGCGTCGTCGTTTCCGGGATGAAGTAGGGCTCCATCGCTACGTCGAGCACGTCGAATTCCGCGATGTCCTTGCGCACAAGGCGGTCCATCGCGCGGGCAAGGTCTTTCGCGTGGATGATACCCACGATGTTCTCGGGCTCGTCCCGGAAGAGGGGCAGGCGGGTGTGGCGCGACTGGAGCGCTGCCGACAGAATATCGCTGGGCGGCAGCTCCACATCGATCATCTCGATGGAGGAGCGGTGGAGCATGATCTCTTCCACCGTGCGGTCGGCAAGGTCGAGCGCGCCGAGGATCCGGTCACGGTCTTCCTTTTCGACGATGCCTTCCTGCTGGCCGAGCGAGAGCGCGCCGGCGATCTCCTCGCGCACGGCCAAGACGTTCGCACCGGGGTCGATCTTCACGCCAAAGAGGCGCAGCACGCCGCGCACCAGCACGCGCACCGCGCGCACGACGGGCGAGAATATCGTCACGACGAGCGAGATCGGCCGCGCCACTGCAGACGCCGCCGTTTCGGCATTGGTGATCGCGTAGGTCTTCGGCAGCACCTCAGCAAAGATCAGCACGAGCAAGGTCATCACAAGGGTGGCCAGGGCCACGCCGCTTTCTCCGAAGGCGCGGGTGAAGAGGGCCGTTGCCAACGAGGTGGCCAGAATATTGACGAGGTTGTTGCCAAGGAGGACCGAGCCAATGAGCCGCTCGTTGTCTTCCGTAATCGACAGCGCGCGCGCAGCACCTTTCGATCCCTTGTCGGCCTGGCTGCGCAGCTTGCCGCGCGAGGCCGCTGTCAGCGCGGTCTCCGAGCCCGAGAAGAAGCCCGAAAGCACGAGCAAGAAAAGGATCGCGCCGGCCGTTATCCAAAAGGCGCTGTCGAGGGTCGTTAGGTCGATCATGGCGTGCATATGAGGGATGGGACGAAAGCGAGCAAGGGGACGCAGAGACGTGCGTTCCCCACCGCGGCACGCTTGCAATGGTCGCTGCGGGCCTAGCCGTCGGAGAGTGGGTGGTGATCGAGGACGAGATCACGCAGCCGTTCCTCTAGCACATGGGTGTAAATTTCGGTCGTGGAGACGTCTGCGTGACCCAACAGAACCTGGATCGATCTCAGGTCTGCGCCGTTGGCCAAAAGGTGGGTGGCGAAGGCATGGCGCAGTGTGTGAGGCGTGACCTTGGCGGGGCTCACACCCGCGGCCACGGCGATGTCTTTGATCAGCAGGTAGAACGAGTGGCGTGTCAGATAGCCCGCTTTCCCGCGCGAGGCGAAGAGGAAGCGGGGCGCCGGGCCGTCCTGCTCATCGATATGAGCGATCCAGGCACGGAGCGCGTCCCGGGCCGGAGGGGATAGGGGCACCATGCGTTCTTTGCCGCCCTTGCCGCGGATTAGGAGCATGCGGGGATCACCGCGCGCGGCACTCAAAGGGAGCGAGACAAGCTCCGTCACACGCATGCCTGTGGCGTAGAGAAGCTCCATCAGGCAGGTCGTGCGGAGTTGGATGGCCTCGGTCCGGCCATGGCTGCGCGCCGCAGCGAGTAGCGCGCTGACTTCATCCTCGCTTAGCGTCTTGGGGAGCCGTGCGTCCCGGCCCGGACCCTTGATCTGGATGGCGGGGTTGTCTTCGCGCCAGCCTTCCTCGAAGGCAAAGCGGTAGAGCTGTTTAATAGACGAAAGTCGCCGCGCGCGGGTCGACTTAGCGAGCCCTTGGGCCTCACAAAAGATCAGGTAACCCTCGATGTCGTCGCGGGTGGCTGCAGCGAAGGTCGATCCCTTGCGATCAAGCCATGCACTGGCGTCCTGCAAATCGCGGGCATAAGCGGCTTGGGTATTTGGGGCGGCATCGAGCTCGGCGGCCTGCGCCTCAATGAACGCCTGGATGAGGCGGGCGTCAGCCTGCATCAGGACAGCACGAGCAAGTGCAGCGCGATCTGGCGCGCGCTGCTCTCAAGGCCCACAGCGCGGAGGGTGGACAGGCCTTGGCCTAGGCGCGACAGATCACCCTGCCGTGCGGCTTCAACTTGGGCGAGCGCTTGAAGGATTGCGACGCCGAGTGTGCCAGTGGGGCGCGTGGGTTGGCCTGAGAAGCCGGACACGAGGGCCCGTTCCAAAGCCGTGCTCGGGGCCGCGCCCGAGACATCGCCGTAAGCAAGTCCAAGGGCGAGGGGGCCCGCATCACTGCCAGCGTTCTCGTACCGATCTGATAGAAGAAGCAGTCCGTTCAGCTGCGCGCGGGCTTTGGCTGAGAGCTCAACGCTCGGATCAAGCTGGGGCGCGACCATCACAGCCAATGGTTCCAGCAGTGAGGCCAACGCCATCTCGTTCCACGCCGCATCAAGCGCCCGCTCGAGTGCCCGGGCGCTGCCGCCGTCAAGGGCTGCGTCCAGCTTCTGCACCGCCTCGGCACGCTCCCAAACGGAGCCGGATGCGGACGGCGTGCCCTCAGTATAGAGCGCGAAGAGCTGCCCAGGGCGGAGCGCGCCCGTCCGCACCAGACGTTCAGCCGCGTCGATCTGGGCTTTCCAGCCCATCTCAGGTCGCAAATCGCCCTGAGCGTAAACTCGAGGGAGGCCGGCGGTTGCCAATGGCACGCCCACGGCTTCGCGCAGTCGTACAACGAGCGGTGTCGTCGGAATGTCGTCAAGCTTCGGCGGGCCCTGTTCAGCGAGCTCAGGCTCGAGGAATTGCGCGAGGAGGGCGCCGAGGTCCCCGGGGATATCTCCCAAGATCTCACCCGACTGCAATGTGAGCGCGGCGGCGTTCCAATCGCGGTTTCGCGCCAAGCAGAACACCCGGAACGCCAGATCATCAGAGAGCGCTGGGTTCAGCGCGAGCCTGCGGCACGCCACGTCCTCTGTATTGCTGATCAGCGCGAGGTCGGCATAGGCCGTAAAGACCTCCGGCGACATCGGGTCGGTGCCTTCAAGGAGCGCCAGAGCTTCATCTGCGGCGCCGAGCTCGGTCAGGACGCCCACGCGCATTTCAAGGAACTCTGAACCCACCGTGCCGCGCGGGGCAGCCGCTGATGCGAGAAGAAGCCTCATGCGGAGCGCGGCCACCGGGGCCAGCGCCTCGTCCGGCAACGCGGCCAAGGCGCGGTCCACAGCAGCAAGATCGGCCCCTTGCCAGAGTGTCGACGGGAAACCGCTCGCCGCCTCACCAAAGAGACCAATGCCAGGGCCCGTTGATTGATCAAGGGGGGCTGCTTCAACGCTGGGGATCGCGCCCGTATTCACCACAGGCGTCTCCAGCAGAAGGGCCGTACCTTCAGCGCCAAGCCCTTCCTCCACGGGCACCTGTTCGAGCCATTCGATGGCCGATAGGGGCGCCTCCGGTTCGGCGGCAACTTCCTGCGCCGCACTAAGGCTCGGGGCCGTCAGCGCGGCCATCGCCGCGGACGCGGCCAAGTATCTCTTAAAAGTCGAGCTCAACAGGAACCGTCACAGTCTCTTGCGGGGGCACGAAGGCGGGATCGAGGATCGGCCCGATATATGCATAGGCCACAAGCCCAATAGCCGCCAAAAAGGCGGTGTAAAAAAGCAGTTTGATTAGTCGCCACATGCCTCGCTCTCCGGCGGTTTTGCCCGTTAGTGCCTCAGGGGTGTTTATATATATGGCCTTCTCGGCATATTCACGCCATTCAGGGGTCGGGCGCAAGAGATAAGCGGGGCATGGCCGATGAAGACAGGCCAACAAGACCGTGAGGGGGAGCGAGACCAGCAAATGCCGGTTCTCAAACGCAATATTGTTCTGGTCGGCATGATGGGGGCTGGCAAAACCGCGATTGGCAAGTCGCTTGCGTGCCGGTTGGATGTGCCGTTCCGCGACAGCGACGCGGCGCTCGAAGAAGCCGCCAACATGACGATACCGGAGATTTTCGCCCGCGATGGCGAGGCATTCTTTCGCGAAAAAGAAGCGCAGATCATCTCGCGCCTGTTGGATGAGACGCCGGGCATTCTGTCCACCGGCGGCGGGGCCTTCCTGCGCCCAGAGACGCGCGCGTTGATCGCTGAGAAGGGGCTCGCCGTGTGGCTGAAGGCCGATCTCGAAGTGCTCTGGCAGCGCGTTCGCCACAAAGACACGCGCCCCTTGCTGCGCACGCCGGATCCGCGCGCAACACTGGCCGAGCTCCTGGAAGCCCGCACGCCCTCCTATTCGGAGGCCGGCGTGACGGTGGAGGCTTTGGGCACTTACTCGATTGATGACACGACCGACGCCGTCATGAGCGCGCTGTCGGGCGTGCCCGGAATTCTGGAGACGACGGATGCGTAACACGGTCCATGTGGAGCTGGGTGACCGCTCTTACGATGTGCTGATTGGCGAAGGGCTGATCGCAGAGGTGGGCGCGCTGATCAAGCCTATGCTGCCGCGCCCGAAAGTGGCCATCGTCACGGATGAGAACGTGGCCGCGGCGCATCTGGCCGCCTTAGAGGCCGCGCTCGAGGCAGAAGGCATCGCCCACGCGACCCTGGCGCTGCCAGCGGGTGAGGCGACGAAGTCCTGGGGCCCGCTGGCGCAGAGCGTTGAGTGGCTGCTCGAGCAAAAGATTGAACGCCGCGACGTGGTCATCGCGCTCGGTGGTGGCGTGATCGGCGATCTGGTGGGCTTTGCAGCCGCGATCCTGCGGCGCGGCGTGCGCTTCGTGCAGGTGCCGACATCGCTTCTGGCTCAGGTTGATAGCTCCGTTGGCGGCAAGACCGCGATCAATGCGCCGCAGGGCAAGAACCTTGTTGGGGCGTTTCATCAGCCGTCGCTGGTGCTGGCCGACATCGGCGTGCTCGGGACGCTGACGTCGCGCGATTTCCTCGCGGGCTATGGTGAGGTGGTGAAATACGGCCTTCTGGGCGATGCGAACTTCTTTGAATGGCTCGAGACCAACGGCCCGGCACTGGCGGCGGGCGACACCGCCGCGCGGCTTCATGCCGTGACGCGCTCGGTCGAGATGAAGGCCGATATCGTGGCGCGCGATGAGACGGAGCAGGGCGATCGCGCGCTTCTCAACCTCGGCCACACGTTCTGCCATGCGCTGGAGGCCGCGACCGGGTATTCGGACCGCTTGCTCCATGGAGAAGGCGTGGCCATCGGTTGCGCGCTGGCCGCTGATTTGTCCTACCGATTAGGCCTGTCGCCTCAGGAAGACCCCTCCCGCATCGGCGCGCATCTGAGCGCCATGGGGATGAAAGCACGTCTCTCAGATATCCCGGGCGAGCTGCCGAGCTCTGAGGTGCTGTTGGAGCTGATGGGTCAGGACAAGAAGGTCATCGACGGGACGCTGCGCTTTATCCTGATGAAGGGGATCGGCGCGTCTTTCGTGACATCTGATGTACCGCGAGACGTGGTGCTCGAAGTGTTGGAAGCGGCGCGCTAGGCGCCGCTCTCGTCAAGTCTCTTAGAACGGGATCTCGTCGTCGAGATCGCTCGCGGGCGCTGGGTTGCCATAGCCACCACCGCCGCCACCGCCACGCTGGTCGTAACCGCCGCCACCTCCGCCACCGCGCTGGTCTTGCATGTAGCCGCCGCCACCGCCACCACCGCCGTAGTTGCCGCCACCGCCGCCCTCATTGCGGCCGTCGAGCATCGTGAGGTTGCCGGCGTAGTTCCGCAGCACGACTTCCGCCGAGTAGCGATCCTGTCCGTTCTGGTC
>JBCBFV010000153.1:0-6199 GCA_038527425.1 Pseudomonadota bacterium | reverse complement strand
GCGTGGATTGGGGCTTTGAGGGCGCGCCTAAACTCAGCCCGAAGGACGAGGCGGCCCCTCGCCTGGAAGACTTCGAAAGCCCGTTCACGTGGGAGGAATGGCAATGAAACTGATCGTAACGGGCGGCGCAGGCTTCATTGGCTCGGCGGTGGTCCGGCAGGCCGTGGCCGCAGGCCATGAGGTCGTGAACTTGGACGCTCTTACCTACGCTGCGTGCCTCGCGAACCTCGCGCCCGTCCACAACGCGCCGAACTACACCTTTGTCGAAGCGGACATTCGCGACCGAGCCGCGTTGGATGCGGTGTTTCAAAAGCACCAGCCGGACGCCGTGATGCACCTCGCCGCAGAATCCCATGTGGATCGCTCGATCGACGGGCCGGGTGATTTCATCGAGACGAACATAACCGGCACCTTCAACCTGCTCGAAGCCGCGCGGAAATACTGGACCGAACAGGACAAGCCTGAGGCCTTCCGCTTCCACCACGTCTCCACAGACGAAGTGTTTGGCTCCCTCGGTGCAGATGGGATGTTCACGGAAGACACCGCTTATGACCCGCGGTCGCCTTACTCAGCCTCAAAGGCCGCCTCCGATCACTTGGTCCGTGCTTGGCATGAAACCTACGGCCTGCCTGTGGTGATGACGAACTGCTCTAACAACTACGGGCCCTACCACTTCCCCGAAAAGCTCATCCCCGTCGTGATCCTGAACGCCTTGGCCGGAAAGGCGCTGCCGATTTACGGCGACGGCTCTAACATCCGCGACTGGCTCTATGTCGAAGATCACGCCGATGCGCTGCTGCTTGTCCTGCAAAAGGGAGAGCTTGGCCGCAGCTATAACATCGGCGGTGAAAACGAGCGTACGAACCTGGAGCTTGTGGAAACGCTCTGCAGCATCCTCGACGAAGAGCGCCCGCGCGAGGGCGGCTCCTACCGGGATCTCATCACCTTCGTCACAGACCGCCCGGGCCACGATGCGCGCTACGCGATCGACCCTGCGCGCATCCGGGAAGAGCTCGGTTGGCGCCCCTCGGTTACGGTCGAAGAAGGGCTGCGCCGTACGGTGCGGTGGTATCTGGAGAACGAATCCTGGTGGAAACCGCTCCAAGCACGCCAAGGCGTGGGGGAGCGGCTCGGTAAAGGCTAGCTGACGATCGCGCGATCCGTCGTGCGGCGCCACGCACTGCCGTCGGAAAATGCGGTCACTGCGCCGCCTGCTTCATCACTGACGTAGACCATCGCACCTGCGCCAGCGACGGGCGCGGGGGGCAAAGTCGCCACGGTGAACTCGCCCAAGCGGGTCGGGCCATCCACCTTGAGGCTGAGCATCGTCACATCGCCAGACGGCGCATCGACCGAAATCGCCTCGTTCCAGACAACGCCATCGGCGCTGACCTTGACGAAGAAATCGTCGCTGCCTGCGGTGCCCATTTCGGCGCGGCCCGAAAAGCCGGTTTGGAAGAGAAGGCTCGCCGTATCGACGGGGGCAACTTTGTTGAGTTTGAGCTGATGCCCAGCGCCATCGTGGTTGAGAAGGGTGGCCTCAGCATTGACGCTCAACCGGTTTGTGGTGTCGGCCGTGGCGTTGATGCCAAGCGTGCCCACCGAGGACGGAAACCCGCCGCCCACGGGCGCCCAAACCGTCCCGTCCCAAACGCGCACGGTGGATGCGCCGCCTTCGCCTGCGATCCAACCAGACTTAGGAGCTTCAAAAACCCATGCGCCTTCCTGGAAGGCAGCAATCGTCCCGGCATCTTGGCCCGCAAAATCTCCGGTTGCGCCAGCGCCTATTGTATAGACATCGCCCTCTGCAGGGCTCCCAGGTGCGCTTGTCGCATCAAACGCAATCACAGACAGCTGGACGAGGAGGTCCAGCTGAGCGAGCGCCTCATTGTGAGTCACGTGCTTTTGCGCCTGAGCGGCGGCGATATACGGCAGCGACAGGATCGGAGATTTGAGATCGGGCATGGAACGCTCCGCGCTAGGGCCAGGGAAATCTTCGGCGAGTGAAAGTCGTCAGGGTTTTTCGGCTAGGAAAGTTAACGCGAGCTTTGGCGACCGTTCTCCACTCTGTTAATCGCGCCGCGGAAAAGTATAAGGCGTTGGTGACGAACGCGGAGTTTCGATGACCCTTTTGGTTTTTGGCAAAAATGGCCAGGTAGCGCAGGAACTGGCCAAGCGCGCGCCTGACGCGGAGTTCTTGGATCGGTCAGAGGCGGATCTTGCGGATCCGGCGAGCTGTGCTGCAGCCATTACAAGTCGCAAACCTTCGGCCGTTATCAACGCAGCGGCCTACACCGCCGTGGATCAAGCCGAGAGCGAAGAAGGCCTCGCCACGCGTGTGAATGGGGAAGCCCCCAGCGCAATGGCCGCTGCCTGTGCCGCTTTGGATGTCCCATTGGTTCATATCTCGACCGACTATGTCTTTGATGGAGCGGGCACCGCCCCCTGGAACACGGGCGATGACACCGGCCCGCTCGGTGCCTACGGCAGATCGAAGCTCGCCGGTGAACAGGGGATCACAAAGGCCGGTGGGCGCTTCGTCATCCTTCGAACCAGCTGGGTGTTCTCTGCGCATGGGGGAAACTTCGTCAAAACAATGCTGCGCCTTGGCGCGGAACGAGACGCCCTCAACATCGTCGACGATCAGATCGGCGGGCCGACATCTGCCGCGGATGTGGCCGAGGCCTGCCTCACTATCGCCAAAGACCTGGAAGATGGTTCCAAATCAGGAATTTATCATTTCGCAGGAGCCCCTGACGTGAGCTGGTCTGATTTCGCACGCGAGATATTCGCGCAGGCAGGGCTGTCCTGTGCGGTGAATGACATACCGTCATCTGACTACCCGACCCCTGCCCCACGCCCGAAAAACTCCCGGTTGGACTGCAGCGCCACCGAGGCAGACTTCGGCATCAGGCGGCCAGACTGGCGCGCCGCACTTTCCGACATCCTCAAGGAACTTAAGACGTGACCCAACGCAAAGGCATCATTCTTGCAGGCGGCTCCGGCACCCGGCTTTACCCGATCACGATCGGCGTCTCGAAGCAGCTTTTGCCGATCTACGACAAGCCGATGATCTACTACCCGCTGTCGGTTTTGATGCTCTCGGGCATTCGAGAGATCGCGATGATCACTACGCCCCACGACCAGGAGCAGTTTCAACGCGCTTTAGGCGACGGCAGCCAATTTGGGATCGAAATCACCTGGATCGTGCAGCCCTCGCCGGACGGCCTTGCGCAAGCCTATCTACTTGCCCGCGACTTCCTGGATGGCGCGCCGTCTGCGATGGTGCTTGGCGACAACATCTTCTTCGGTCACGGCCTTCCCGCACAGCTCGAAGCCGCTGACGCGCGTCAAACGGGCGGCTCGGTCTTCGGGTATCACGTCTCTGATCCGGAGCGTTATGGCGTGGTGGGTTTTGATGGCGATGGGTCTGTTGTTTCGATCACTGAAAAACCTGAGAACCCAGCCTCGAACTACGCCGTCACCGGCCTCTATTTCCTCGATGGCACCGCGCCGGAGCGGGCAGCGCAAGTGAAGCCGTCCGAGCGAGGTGAGCTTGAGATCACGACGCTTCTAGAAACCTATCTCGACGACGGTGATCTGAACGTGGAGAAGATGGGCCGCGGGTACGCGTGGTTCGACACCGGCACGCATGCCTCCCTTCTCGACGCCGGGAACTTTGTCCGCACGCTGAGCGAACGCCAAGGCCAGCAAGTGGGCTGCCTGGAAGAGATCGCCTTCGAACACGGCTGGATATCGCGCGACCAGCTTTTGATGCAGGCGGAAGCCCTGAAAAAGAACGCCTACGGGGCGTATCTGAAGCGGGTCGCCGAAACCTACACTTAGGGCTAGGGCTCTTCAGGCGAAAGCAACGCTCTTAGCGCAGGATGCGGGAACCGACGCCTCGCTGTCACCGCGTAGAAGGGCTCCGACACCCCCAGAGCAAAGGGCGCGGTAGCAAGCCGACCCGCCGCGACTTCGTCCGCAACCACCACGGCCGGTGCGGCAGCCACCCCAACGCCTTCGCGCGTCAAAAGCCGAATGAGAGCCATATCGTCCACATCTGCGACCACATGAGGCGTAACTCCAAGGCGATCGAAGAGCGCCTGAAGCGGGCCTCGAAGCGACGGATCCGTCGGCAAAATCAGCGGCTCAGAGGCTAGAAGCGACGACAGGTCAGAATGCTCAAGCCGTGCGGGGACGGCATGAAGCTCCACCGATTGCTCAGTGATACGCTGCGTTGCCAGTCCTTCCCCCTGCGGCGGCGCCGTGGCGAGCACTACGTCCAAGCGCTGCTCCACCAACTCGATCAGCAACACCTCCATGTCTCCCGAACGCAAGACGACGGAGGCGTCTCCCCCCAATACCGGACGCAGGAAACTTAGCTGGAAGTTCCTCGACAGGGTCGACAAGGATCCAACTCTCAGCGGGCGCGAGGGCTGTGAGATGTCTGAAAGCGTCGCCAGCAGCTCCTCGCCGGTCGCGAAAATCTGTTCGGCATGCGCATAGGCGATGCGCCCCTCTTCCGTCAGCTTCAGCTGTCGCCCAACCCGGTCAAACAAGTCATGCCCCAGCCGTGCTTCCAGCGTTCTGATCTGCGAGGAAAGCGCGGATTGCGAGACATTGAGCCGAACCGCCGTGCGCGTCAGCTGTCCGTCGCGAGCAACTTCAAAGAAGTAACGGAGGTGGTGATAGTTCAAATCCATAGTTCACATAAATAGAACGATATGTCCGAAATCATCTATTTTTAATTCAGGATCAGACGCGCCATCTCCCTGTCGATACTCTTGGAGACGGCAATGGACCCCAGCGAAATCCTCGGCACCATCATCGACCAACTGCAAAGCCCAACGCTCGCCTTCCTGATGGGCGGCGTGCTGCTTGGGGCGATGAACAGCAAACTTCGCATCCCGGATGGCGCGTATCAGATCGTCGTTTTGATCCTGCTGCTAAAGGTAGGACTAAGCGCGGGGATAGGCATACGCTCTACCGGTGTGAGCGCCCTTGTCCTCCCAGCGCTTGGCGCCGCCGTTGTGGGTGTTGCTATCGTTTTGCTTGGGGCGGCGACACTCGCGTGCCTCAACGGGGTCAGCAAGCCGGATGCCTACGCCACAGTCGGCCTCTTTGGCGCGGTGTCAGCTTCAACGCTCGCCGCAGGCATGGCCGTGATGGACGACACCGGCGTCGCGTACGAGGGATATATCGGCGCGCTCTATCCGTTCATGGATCTCGCCGCCTTGCTCACGGCGGTGATCTTGGCGCGCGCCTCGCTCGCACGGGCGGCGCAGACGGAGGGCGGCATTGTTGCGATCGGTGGCGGGCTTTTTGGTGTGGACGTCAAAGGCATCCTCCTCGACACACTGCGTTCCTCAGCGATCTCGGCCCTTCTTCTCGGCCTCCTGATCGGCCTCCTCGCAGAACCGCGCAGCATCTATGACGGCTTCTATGAACCTCTTTTCAGAGGACTGCTTTCCCTAATGATGCTGGCCATGGGGCTCGAGGCGTGGTCGCGCCTCAGTGAACTGAAAGGGGTCGCTTGGGCCTACCTCGCCTACGGCTTGTCCGGTCCGTTAATACACGGCGCCATCGGCCTTGGCGTGGGCCTCATACTCCATGAAACGGTGGGTTTTTCTGGAGGCGGAATGGCGCTCTTGGCGATCATGGCCGCATCGTCGTCTGATATCTCGGGTCCACCCACCATGCGCGGCGCGCTGCCCGAGGCAAACCCGTCGGCCTACATCGGGTCTTCCACGGGTCTGGGCACCCCTGTTGCCATCCTCACGATACCAGTCTGGATCGCTTTGGCCGAGGCGCTGACGACGTAAGCAACATCGGCGGCGGGCGTAATTCTCAAGACCCACCGCACGGTGCAGGCCGGTTCCTGTCTGCCCCTGCGCGCGCACGGTTCTCAGAAGCCTTTCAGCCTTGCGTGAAAGACAAACGCGGCCTATACGCGCCCCATCACAGCCCTGAGGTGACTCGGGGCTTTGATCGTTCGTGGGGACGTGCCCTGCAGCAAAGAAAAAATCATCCGCGGGCAAACCGCGTCGTCACAATGAAAGGAGAGGCCATATGGACCTCATCGCACAGCTCGAGGCCGAACAGGTCGCAGAGCTCGGAAAAGACATCCCGGACTTCAAAGCCGGTGACACCGTCCGCGTCGGTTACAAAGTGACCGAAGGCACCCGTTCCCGCGTTC
>JBCBFV010000152.1:0-6232 GCA_038527425.1 Pseudomonadota bacterium | reverse complement strand
ATCCCCATATAGTCAGCCGTCGTCCGCTCCATCCCCTGGGCAGAGCCCTGGAGGCCGCGGAAGATGTTGCCGCCGCCGATGACCATGCAAATCTCAACGCCCATGTCGTGGACGCCTTTGACCTCTTGCGCGATGCGGGCAACGGTGGGCGGGTGCAGACCAAATCCCTGATCGCCCATGAGCGCTTCGCCAGAGATTTTCAGAAGAACACGATTGAAGCGCGGCTCTTCGGTGGTGGTGATCTCCGATGCCATTGCTCTTCCCCCTGTGATGCACGCTATATGTGTCGGAAAAGTTCGGGCGGTTCAACGGTGCATTTGCAACGCGAGGCCCGACAAAGGCTTGGGTAAAGTATGTCGGGCAACCATCTGCTAAATAGCAATAATATCGATGTGAACTTACCCGTTCTCATCGCTGGTCCCACAGCGTCAGGCAAGTCGGCGGCGGCGCTGGAGCTGGCCCAGGCACAGGGCCGCAACATCGTAAACGCCGACGCGCTGCAGGTTTACGGCTGCTGGCGTGTGCTCTCCGCGCGCCCAAGTGCCGAGGAAGAGGCACAAGCCCCGCACCTCCTCTATGGGCATGTGTCGCGCAGCACGCCCTACTCCGTCGGACATTGGTTGAGGGAGGTTCAGCCCCTCCTTACTCAGCGCCCTGCCCCGATCATCATCGGCGGCACCGGGCTCTATTTCCGAGCGCTGACCGAGGGGCTGGCTGAGATCCCGGAGACACCCCCTGACATCCGCCACCGTGCCGATGAGATCCGTAAGAGTGCGGGGCACGAGGCGCTGCTGGCTGCGCTCGATGCGCAGACTGCAGCGGGTCTCGATCAGCAGAACCCGATGCGCGTCCAGCGCGCTTGGGAGGTGCAGGAGGCCACGGGCAAATCGCTGTCAGACTGGCAAAAGGAAACGCCTCCCCCGCTTCTACCGCTGACAGACGCCGCGGCCTTCGTCCTTGATGCCGACAAAGACTGGCTGAACGAGCGGATCGAGCGCCGCTTCGACATCATGATGGATACCGGTGCGATGGACGAAGCCCGCGCTGTGGAGCCCGACTGGCTCCCGAGCGCCCCGTGGGCTAAGGCCATCGGCGCGCCAGAGCTCATCGCTCATCTGCGCGGAGAGCTCTCAATGGCGGAAGCCCGCGCAGCGGCCGTCATCTCTACGCGACAATACGCCAAGCGTCAGCGCACCTGGTTCCGTGCCCGCATGGGTGATTGGAACAGGATATCGGTACCTGCCTGAAATCTCGCCCTTTTCGACGACCTCGCCCCCATATCTAGCGGCTTCGCAGATCGCATTCTGAATACTAACGTGTCCAGAATCGAACATGGCAGGGCAGACCATGACCGACACATCGGGACATGAAACAGAGCGGGCGTTGAGCATCCTTCCGATCTCGCAGATCGCAGCGAAGGGCCGTTGGCGCACGGAAGAGCCTCACGCGGAGGAGGCGCATCTCCTCATCTGGTTCACCAAAGGCCAGGGACGGTTGATGATTGAAGGCAAGCGCACCGCGTTTGCGTCGAACAGCATCGTCTTTCTGCCGTCTGGCACGCCTCACGCATTCGAGGCACGCCCCGGCACTTTTGGCACCGCTGTCCGCATCACGCCGCACCCGACGCTCGAACTGCCCACGCGGCCCCTCCTCCACCGCACCCGCGATCTTCTGTTGCATTCCGAATTCGTAAGCCTCTTTGAGGCGATGCAGCGCGAAGCCTCGCGCCCACTCGATGCAGCATCCGCCAAAGCGGGTCGCATGCACGCGGGGATCTTGGGAGTCTGGCTAGAGCGACAACCCAATCACCTGAAGACCGGTGAGAACCAGAATGCGTCCGAGAAGCTGGCGGAGCGTTACACGAAACTGCTCGAAGAGCGCTATGCCTCAGGCACCAATGTCGGCGCCTTGGCGGAAGAGCTCGGGGTCACCCCAACTCACCTCACACGTGTGTGCCAGAACGCGGCGGGCGCCTCCGCGCATCAGCTCCTTAACCAACGCATCATGTACGAGGCGCGGTCGCTGCTGACCGGCACGGACCGACCTGTGAACAGAATCGCCGAGGGGCTGGGTTTTTCATCAGCTGCCTATTTTACGCGCGCATTCCTTAAAACAACGGGTCAAACGCCGTCCGATTTCCGTCGGAAGAGCAAACCCGCCGCGCGCATCTAAATCCCCGCAAATCCTGCAGGCTAAGGCGCGAGACCGCTTTGCGACGCGCGCCATGTCGCATTTAGGATAGGAATGTTCGATACGGACCGTTGACCTGCGCATTCAGATGGTGCCGAATGCCCGGGCGCTGGGGAAGAGTGAGCGCGAGGCAAACAAGGTGCATCCGCGCCTGAGATCACCGCTCAACGTGGCCAATCACTCGGCTGCCCCCCGCAAAGTATAAGTGTGTCACAGGGAGAAAAAGATGACGCAGATGAAACCCAAGGTGCATCCCGCCGCGGTGATGTACGCAGAGGAGCACAAGGCTGGCCTCATGGACCGCCGCGAGTTCCTCGCACGTGCCACGGCGCTTGGTGTTGCAACCGGGACGGCATACGCCATGATCGGCGCGACGCCTGCAGCAGCAGCCGCTCACGCGCAGCAAGGCGGCACGATCCGCATGCAGATGGAAGTGCGCGCGCTCAAAGATCCGCGTACGTATGACTGGACCCAGATCGCGACCTACACCGCGGGCTGGCTCGAGTACCTCGTCGAGTACAACTCCGACGGCTCCTTCGAGCCGATGCTCCTTGAGAGCTGGGAAGTAAACGACGACGCCACCGAGTATCGCCTGAACGTTCGCCAGGGCGTGAAGTGGAACAACGGTGACGACTTCACCGCCGAGGACGTTGCACGCAACATCGCTGGCTGGTGTGAGAAGGACGTCGAAGGCAACTCCATGGCCGGCCGTTTCGCCGTGCTCATCGACGACGCCACCAACATGGCGCGCGACGGCGCGATCACGGTCGACGGCAACTCCGTCGTCCTCAGCCTGCCGAACCCGGACATCACGCTCATCGCGGGCATGGCCGACTACCCGGCAGCGATCGTGCACTCCTCCCACAACCCCGAGGACATGATGGGCACCGCAGTGGGCACCGGCCCCTACATGCCTGAAACCCTCGAAGTGGGCGTCAAAGGCACGGTTGTGCGCAACGAAGGCCACGACTGGTGGGGTTATGCCGCCGGTAAGGGCGCGTATCTCGACCGCATCGAGTTCATCGATTACGGCACCGACCCGGCCGCGTTCGTCGCAGCCTTCGAGGCCGAAGAAATCGACATGAACTGGGAATCCGTGGGTGACTTCGTGGACATCATGACGGGCCTCGGCCTCGTTCAGTCCGACGTGGTCTCCGGCGCAACCGTCGTGATCCGTCCGAACCAGGTCGCCGAAGTCGACGGCCAGGTGCCTTACGCAGACAAGCGCGTTCGCCAGGCTCTCGCCATGGCAGTGGACAACGCTGTGTGCCTCGAGCTCGGCGTCTCCGGCAACGGTATCCCGGCTGAAAATAGCCACGTGGGCCCCGTGCACCCTGAGTGGGATCCGAACGTTGGCCGCCTGCCCTTCGATCCTGCGAAGGCGAAAGCCCTCATGGAAGAAGCTGGCATGGGTGATTATGAGCACGAGCTCATTTCCATCGATGACGACTGGCGCAAGAACACGACCGACGCCGTTGCAGCGCAGCTGCGCGACGCAGGTATCCCGGTTCGCCGGACCGTTCTGCCGGGCTCCACGTTCTGGAACGACTGGGCCAAGTACCCGTTCTCCTCGACGAACTGGAACCACCGTCCGCTGGGCACGCAGGTTCTCGGCCTCGCATATCGCTCCGGCGAAGCGTGGAACGAGAGCGGCTTCTCCAACGCCGAGTTCGACAGCCTCCTGGCCGAAGCCAACTCCATCGCGGATGCAGATGCACGCCGCGTGGTGATGGGCAAGATCCAGGCGATCATGGTCGACGAAGGTGTGACGATCCAGCCGTACTGGCGCACGATCACGCGCCACCACGTGGAAGGCCTCGTGGGCGTGGATATGCACATCGCGTACCTGCCCCAGGTCTACAAGTGGGGCTTCGCAGCCTAAGCTAGCCAAACACAGAAGCCGCCGGAAATTCCGGCGGCCTTTTCACTCTCTCGCTACGGGCCCGCTAAGAGGCACCACAGCCAACAGGGAAATTCATGGCAAATTTCATCATCCGTCGGTTGGGCGTCATGCTCCTCACGGCGATCTGCCTGACCTACATCGTCTTCTTTCTGACGAACCTTTATCCAAACCTCGAAAAGCTCGCCAAGACGCAGGGCAACTTCCGGATGACGGAAGCCGAGGTGACGAGCTGGCTCGAGCCGCGCGGCTACTTGCAGCCCATGCCTGTCAAATATCTCGAGTGGGTGGGCGTTCTGCCCGGCTATGTCACCGAGCTTGAAGACGGCCGCCTGATCGGACGCTGCGTGCGCCCGGGTGTGGAGCCTGCCGATACGCCCGAATATTGCGGTATCCTGCAGGGCAACTGGGGGTTCTCAACGGTCTTTAAGGACAACGTCGGCGGGATCACCTTCGAGAGGCTTGGCCTCACAGGCTTCCTGATGATGTGGGTGATGATTGTCATGGTGCCCGGATCGCTCCTTGTGGGCGTGCTCGCGGGCATGCGGGAGGGATCGCGCACAGACCGGACGCTATCGACCACCTCCATCGCCTTCACGGCGACACCAGAATACGTCTCGGGCGTTATCTTCATTGCGCTCTTTGCTTCCTCGGCAGGCTTCGGGCGCATCTTTAAGGGCTCGGCCACGAGCGCCATGGAGAACGCCACGTTCGAGAACTTCTTCCTGCCGGTGATCACCATCGCGCTCTACGGCCTGGGTTACATCGCGCGGATGACGCGCGCCTCCATGGCCGAGGTCATGACCGCCCAGTACATCCGGACAGCGCGCCTGAAAGGTGTGAGCTTTGGCAACATTGTCTTGAAGCACGCGTTGCGTAACGCGCTGATCGCGCCTTTCACCGTTATCATGCTTCAGTTCCCCTGGCTTCTGAACGGCGTGGTGATCGTGGAGACGCTCTTCAACTATAAGGGCTTCGGCTGGCTCCTCGTGCAGGCCGCCGGCAATAACGACATCGACCTCCTTCTGGCCTGTTCGGTGGTGGCGGTCGTCGTGGTGCTCGTCACGCAGCTGATCTCGGATATCGGCTACGTCGTCCTCAACCCACGTATTCGTGTCGCTTAAGGAGTAGGACCCATGGAAGCACTTACCTGGACCGGCTCCTTCGGCGCCTATCTGAACCCCGTCCTCTACGGCCTCTTCTTGGTGGCAGCGGCGGCCTTTGTGGTGCAGCTCGTTGCACCGATCTTCATCACCACGAACCGCTCGGGCCTTTTGGCTATGGAGAAAGGCGTGGCTGACTATGCGGCGATGGCCCTTCTGGCCGCTGTCGCGGGCATCATCGCGATCATCGCGCTTTATATCTTCGTCGCCATTGTCGGACCCTACGGGATCACCGGAATCGTGGGCGAAGTGGGCGCGCGGTTCACACCTGTGTGGATCGCGCTCATCGTGACCTTTGTCGTCTCGAGCATCTACCGCAAGAAACTGGGCCTCTACGGCAAGCTCTTTGACAGCCCCATTGGCATGGTGGGCCTCGGCCTCGTCCTCTTCTGGGTCTTCACGGCGCTCTTTGCGGACCTGATCATGACCTACGACCCGCTGATGCAGGAAGTGGCGATGAAGAACAAAGATCCGGGCACGCCGTTCTCGGGCGATGAGGGGATGTATCAGCATTACCTCTTCGGCGGTGACAGCCTCGCGCGCGATGTCTTCAGCAGAATGGTGGCAGGCAGCCGGATCGTGATCACGATCGCGCCTCTGGCCACGCTTTTTGCCTTCATGGTGGGGATCACGCTGGGTCTGCCTGCAGGCTACTTCGGCGGCATCTTCGACACGCTTCTGAGCTTCCTTGCGAACCTCATCCTGGCCTTCCCTGTGATCTTGCTCTTCTACCTCTTGGTGACGCCTGAGATCGTGGCCACGGGTTTGCCGAGCTACATGGCTATGGTGCTCTTCCTCTTCCCGATCATCTTCCTGGTGGTGCTGTTTAACTCGCGCTACTTCACGACGCCGGGCAAGCGGAACCTGCTGGTGGCGCTCACGGTCATCGTCGGCGGGCTGCTCTATCTTTCGATGATCTCGGATCAGACGCGTCAGATCCCGCTCTTCATCGATATCGTGCCGGACAGCCTCGATCTCT
>JBCBFV010000151.1:0-6261 GCA_038527425.1 Pseudomonadota bacterium | reverse complement strand
CCTCGGACGCGTGGAAGAAGGTGTGGAGGCGCCGAAGCTTCTGATCTCCTTCGACGTGGGCGAGGATGCCCTGCACCTCAGCGTCACGCATCGGCATCGGGCGGCCTTGCGGGCCCAGGAAGCCCGTGACGCGGTTGATGGAGTTGATCAGGTGATAGCCCTCATCCGACATCTCCATGTGCACGAGCACGTAGCCCGGCATGAAGCGACGCTCGGTGGTGACCTTCTTGCCGCGACGGACCTCGATGACCTCCTCGGTCGGCACGAGAACCTCGTCGATCTGGTCCTCCATCTCCTGCTCTTCCACGGATTGGCGGATCTGCTCGGCGATCTTCTTCTCGAAGTTGGAGAGGACGCTCACGGAATACCAGCGCTTTGCCATGGGTCAGGGCCTTTCTTTCGATTTGCCGCTTTCGCGACTCCCAGAAACAAATGGGGCGCGCCGTCCTCAGACAAGCGCGCCACTCTCGGCCGTTCAATTAGCGCCCTAAGACGCTGGGCGCAAGCCCGTCAGCTCATCATGCCCAGCACACCCGTCAGGGCGGAGCGGATGCCGAGATCGACGATCGAAAAGAACACCGCCGTCAGTGCCGCCATGATGAACACCATGATCGTCGTCACCGTCACCTCACGGCGGGTGGGCCAAACGATCTTGGAAACCTCAGCGCGGGTCTCCTGAATAAACTTGAGCGGGTTCATGTTTCTCTCCGGCACGGGTGCGTGGCGCTACCGGGCTCATCTACGCGGGCGATGCGTCGGTTTCAAGCGCTCTAAAGGGAGAGCTTGGCGAAAGGGTCTTCTTTCATCTTGGCCTTGAAGTCTTGGCGAGACGGGCCGCTCGATGCCTTCGCCCTGAAAGCACGTGCTTTTTCGAGGGCCGTCATGGGACGCTGTGCAGGCTCTTCCTGCTGCGCCTCGGCCAAGGCGGCAAGGCGCTTTGCCTCGAGTTTCGCGGCACGCGTGAGCTTTTGACCCTCAGGCGCCGGTTCAGGACCCGGCTTCGCAATCGGTTGCGAGACGGCCTCTGGCGCGCCCGCACCAAACGGGTTTTGGCGCTTCAGCGGGTTGGCCCATGCGTCGTCACAGATTTTGTCACCTGCGATCAATTCTGCTTCACCGCCAAGGGGGGCGCGCAGGCCGCGGGAGACCGGGGCCAGTGCCTCAACAGGGCCCGGCTTGGGCGCTTTCGGTTTCCTGAACGCCCGGTCGAAGAGACCGCGAACCACGGCAAAAAGCGCAAATACAGCCGCGACGAAATAAGGCGCGATGGAGAGATTCTGGCGCTGGCCTGCTTCCGCAGTCAGACCCGATTCCCGACCGTTCATGAACGGCTCGATGAACAGCATGCCACTTGCTGGCGTCAGGCCGTATTTCTCTTCAAGCACTTCTTTGGCGTGCGAACCTTGGCTGTGATAGGTGCTGACGGTGCCGTGGATGTCGAAGGAGAAGGCATCGCCCCCCCCGTTGATCAGCAAGTCCACGTAACGGTCCACGTCGTCTGGATCGACCATGAGGACAGCTTTTACGACCTTCGCATCTGGTGAGGCGTACGGCTCGAAGAGCACGTACATTGTCGTCTCATCGGTCTTCACGCCATTGGTGCGTTCGATGAGGTTGGTGTTGTAATCGGTGTTGATGTCCGCCCAAACGCGGATTTCGTCAAACGGCAGGTCGTGAACAGACCGGTCATATTCGTCGAGCGAGATCGGCTCGGGCGCAGGGGCCGCGAGTGCTTGCGCCAGTTCTTCCTTGGCGCTCTCTCCATAGCCCTCGAGCCACACGCCCAGGGCCACACAGCCAACCGCAAGGGCGGCATGCATCCACCATTTGGCGCGGATCAAAAGCTCTAGGAGAAGGTTCATGGGCGCAGTTCCTCGGGATCAGATCTTCGCAAGACGCTCAAACGGGTCGTGACGCATCTTTTCCCGGAAGCTCATCGGCTCTGGGCGACGCATATCGCGTGCAGAAGCAGCACGGGTCCACGAGGCGGCGGTGTTTTGGTCTTGCTTGAATGTCGGGCGACAAATGCGCTTAAGCGTTGCCAACATAAGTATCCTCCACTGCCCCCCTCGACAGAGATGAGCGGCAAAAGAGGCGCAAAAGCGGCGCGCATCAGAAGTTTTCACGGAAAGTTGAGGAAAGGACCGTGGCAGGGGCACCAGGGCTCGAACCCGGGACCTACGGTTTTGGAGACCGTCGCTCTACCAACTGAGCTATACCCCTCCACGGCCCGCCGTCCTTAGAATTCGGTCCGTCCGGGGTCAAGGGAATATCATCAAGAGATGCGCTCGATCCCCTGATGGGCGATCACAAGCTCTTCGACGGCCACGTCTTCGCTGCTTACCCCTAGATCGTTGCCACTGATCTTCGTTGGAAAAGCATTGGCGATGCGCAAACACATCGTCTGTTGGCCTTGCGGATCGAGCACACGGATTGTCATGTCCTTAGGCTGGACCAATCCCATTTTGATTTGAGCGAACCACCCAAAGAAATTGCTGTCGTGCACCACGGTGCCACCTCGCAGGGTGATATGCGCCGCTTTCGGAAGCTCAGCGAGCTTCCTCGGTGCTGCAGCGGCCGTGCCCCCCTCGCGATACGGTGTGGCGGTGGCCTCCATGTCGAGGCCGCTGACCTCGTGAAACAAGAGATCATCCGCCACGCCATCGACGCTGACAGCAAATTGAAATTTCGGAAGCGGCCACGCCGCCTGCTCTGCGTTCCCTGCCATGGTCGTTTCCATTATTCTATTTATGGGTGAGTCGTGACCATATTACTCTACCTAAAGTAGAGCATATCCCATCATTATCAAGCCAATAAAGCCTGTAAGCCATGCGCCCGACCGGACCACAGGAGCCCCTATCAGGTAAAGCGCCAAAAACGCTGCTCGCGCGATGACAAAGATCATTGCACCCAGCGTGGCGAGCTCCATATCCACAGCGCCCGGGCTGCCCACGGGCAAGACAACTGCGTCGCCCTGCATCGCTTGCAAGGCTAGTGCCGCCACAGCGAGCCCCACGAAGGCCGCCATGTTTTCATTGGAGTTGCGCAGCGCCCGCCGCGCCCTGCCATAGAGCCCGCTCGCCACGGGTTCCCCATCGCGGGATCCAAGATATCCGCCAAGACCCATCTGCGGGATCAGGAAAAGGCCGGGAAGAAATACCGCCACGAAGTGAACGGCGATGCCAAGTAGGAGCCAAGTGACCATCGGTGCCTCTCTGTCAGTTTGGAGCGATCACAACATAAAATCATCTCGCAGACGTCAAATTTCCGCCCTGCTCGCCGGTGACGTTGGGTCCATGAGAAAAGAGATGCCCAACGTCGTTGATCGTTACGCCGTGCTATTTGTCATTGGCGCTGTGATCGCAGTGAACTTCCTTCCCTGGTTCCTGGAGCCCTTCGGGATGCTCCTGACAGAACCGCTAGAGGCCGCGCAGCTGATCTTTGGGCGCGCGCTCCTCGCCGCCATCATTGTCGGCATTTTCGTCGCTATCCGTCGCTACGGCTGGATTTCGACCGCCCTCTTCTTCTTAAACCCCACTTTGGCCTTCGGCTGGGTCCGGGCCCGTGGACAGCTTGCCGACAAGCTCACCGAGATGTCTTCGCGCCCTGCCCGCGCGCGCGCCTCGACGCCCCGCGCCGCGAAAAAGCCGGAGCACGCATCCTCGTGGCAACCGTGGTCCAAGTCTGAGAGCCCTGAGCCAAAGACAGACCCCGTCGTACAAATGGGGGTCGCGTCAAAGCCTGTTTTGAAGAAGCCCGCTCCCTTGGCTGATCCTTCGCCGGTACGCACCAAAAAAGCGCGTCATGTGTCGGACCTCGGCCCGAAGCGCGGGGATCGGTTCGCCGACAGCCCGATCCACACCTGCCGCCGCGGGCTCCTGGGCTAAGCACAGTCCGGAACGAAAAAGGCCCGACACGCGGGCCGGGCCTTTCCATGAAGGCGCTAAAGATCAGAGATCGAGCTTGAAGCGCAAAAAGCCGCTGTCGCTCTGGCCCGCGGGGGTCAGCGTCACGCCTTCCACGCTGTCCGCATAGTCCTGAGCTTTTGGGCCCGTCTCGAACAAAACGGACGTTCCCTCCATCGGGGCAAAGCGCCAGTTGCTGTCCGCCGAGGGGCTGATTTTGCCCTGATCGACGATGTAGCGGACGATGACGTCGCGGTTGGTGTCCGGACCTTCAAAGATGATCGTGTCGCCTTTGGCACCCGGGAAGCTGCCGCCGCCCGAAGCGCGGTAATTGTTGGTGGCGATGACGAACTTCTGGCCCGGATCAACCGGTGCCCCTTCAAACATAAGGTTCACGATGCGGCTGGCATCCGCGTTGATGAGGTTGCCTTTGGGATCGAACTTCGACGGCTGCGACAGGTCGATCTGGTAGGTCACCCCGTCGATCACATCGAAGTTGTAGGACGGGAAGTCGGGGTTGAGCAGAAGCGCCCCTTCTGAGCCCGGCTCCACCTGGTTGAACATACCTGCCGACCGCTCGAGCCAGTCTTTCACCTGCTCACCCGTCACCAGCACAGCGCGCGCCGTGTTGGGGTAGAGATAGAGGTCGGAGACGTTCTTGATGGCCACGTCGCCCACTGGCACGTCGGTGTAGTACTCCGGCCCACCGCGACCGCCGGCCTTGAACGGCGCCGCTGCGGAGAGGACGGGGAGACCCGCATATTCGGTGCCTGCGAGCATCTCCTTGATATACCATTTCTGCGCGATGGAGACGATCTGGACGCTGGGATCATCGGCCACGAGCGCGAAGTAGGAATGAAGCGGCGCATCCGTCTTGCCCACGGCGCGGCGCACATAGGCCAGCGTCTCATCATGCTCCTTCTGCACGGAAGCCAGCACCGCAGGCACGCTCTCCACAAGGGGCGTGATGGAACGGTCTTCATTGCGTTGCGAGATCGGCCGCGCTTCGGAAGTGTGGGAGATCACACGCCATTCGCCGCCCGACGTCTCCAGCATCAGATCAACGAGGCCGAGGTGCGACCCCCAGAAACCGCCCATAGCAGCAGGCTTGCCGAAGATGGTGCCAGCCGCCGTATCGACACCCTCAACGCCATCATAGGCCGCGGAAGGGAAGACGCGGTGGTGGTGGCCGGTCAGGATCGCATCAATGCCGTCGATGCGGGCGAGCGGGACGGAGGCGTTCTCCATCATCTCGCTTTCGGCGACAGGGCCAATGCCGGAGTGGCTGAGCGCGATTATGATGTCGGCGCCCGCCTCTTTCATCTCGGGCACGTAGGCGCGGGCGGTCTCAAGGATGTCGCGCGCGGCCGCATTGCCTTCGAGGTGCTGGCGGTCCCACTGCATGATCTGGGGCGGCACGAAGCCGATGAGACCGATCTTGATGGCGTGGGTCTGCCCCGCCCCATCCACGATCTCCTTGTCCACGATCACATAGGGTTTGAAGAGCGTCTTGTCCGCGCCGGGCGTGGCGCCCAGCTCGAGCGCCACGTTGGCGCTGACCACCGGGAAGTCGGCGCCCGCCATGGATTTCATGAGGAAATCGAGGCCGTAGTTGAACTCGTGGTTGCCCATGGTCGTGGCGTCATAGCCCAGCGTGTTCATCGCGGTGATGATCGGGTGCATGTCCCCTTCCTTCATCCCGCGGTCATAGGCGATGTAGTCGCCCATCGGGTTGCCCTGCAGGAAGTCACCGTTGTCGAGGAGGAGCGAGTTCGCAGATTCCGCGCGGACCTCTTCAATCAGCGATGCCGTGCGGGCGAGGCCCACCGTGTCGACCGGACGGTCGCCGTAGTAGTCATAGGGGAAGACATGGACGTGCAGGTCTGTGGTTTCCATCAGACGCAAATGCGCTTGGTTGGCAGAGGCACGAGCGGCAAACGAGTGCAAGGCAATGAGCCCCGCGGTGCCGGTGGCGAGGAAAGAACGACGGGAAAATGAAGCAGACATGAGCAGACCTCTCTGAGATTCGCCCCCCTAGCATCGCTCTGAAGTGCGACAGTCGCTTAACAGTTTCTGCAACCTACGGCTGAATTTCGCCGGCCAAGCACAAAAAAAAGGCGCGCCCGGAGGCACGCCTTTCTGATTTTTTTGGCGCCGACCAGTAGGCCTGCGCCAGAAGCTTTTTCGCTTACTCGATGATGCTCGAGACGACGCCGGCGCCGACGGTGCGGCCGCCTTCGCGGATGGCGAAGCGGAGATCGGCTCGCCGTCGGGCGGCGAGCTTCGCCGAGACTGCGCGTTAGTCTGGAAAACCCTCCTTGAGCTCCCACCCAAGACGCGACACGCTAATGACGCG
>JBCBFV010000150.1:0-6292 GCA_038527425.1 Pseudomonadota bacterium | reverse complement strand
GGCCTGGAGGCGCGCGGTTTCATCCTTGGCGGGGCCATCGCGCATCAGCTCTCCGTCGGGTTCGTGCCAATCCGAAAAAAGGGCAAGCTCCCCGGCTCGACGATCGAGCAAGCTTACACGCTTGAGTACGGAGAGGCCGTGATGGAGGTGCACGATGACGCCCTCGAAGCGGGCGAGAAGGTGCTTGTCGTTGACGATCTTTTGGCCACCGGCGGCACGGCCGAAGCGGGCATCAAGCTGTTGGAACGCATGGGCGCGGAAACGAGAGGCTGCGCCTTCGTGATCGACCTGCCGGACTTGGGAGGGCGCGCCAAGCTCGAAACCATGGGGCTCGACGTGCACGCCCTGTGCGCCTTCGAAGGTCTTTAAGGTAGAGGATACGAGGGGCGCTGCCCCTCGCGCTCCCCGAAGTACGGGGCACAGAGAAAACAGGCCCGGCGCGCCTTCTTCGCGCTTTGTACTTCCGCCGGAGGCACGGCTCGCACTTAGCCGCGCAGGATAACGCCCGGATTGAGGATCCCTTCCGAGTCTAGAGCGCCTTTTACAGCACGCATCATCGCGAGAAGTGCCGGATCACCGTAGCGCTCGAGGTCGTCGACTTTAAGCCGACCGACGCCGTGTTCTGCGGCAACCGAACCACCACGCTCATGGACCAGGTCATGGATCGTGCGTTTGATCGCAGCGCGTTCGTTCTCGTGGTCCGCGCGGGTGCGTCCGGGCATTGGGAAGACATTGTAGTGCAGGTTTCCGTCGCCTACGTGGCCAAAGCAATTGATCCGAAACTCACCGATTTCAGCCAGGCGGTCGGGGGTCTCCAGAATGAAGCTCGGAATCTCGGAAAGCGGGATCGAGATGTCGTGCGAGGATACCGAACCGATGCGTCGGTTTGCTTCGGGTATTTGCTCTCGGACAGCCCAGAGCTCCTGCGATTGAGCCTCAGACTGGGCGATGATCGCGTCTGCGGTCAGGTCAGCCTCGAGAGCCGCCTCGAAAAGGCTTTCAAATGCTGCTTCGGTTGTCAGCCCTCGGGGAAGGCCCAGCTCGATGAGCACACTCCATTCCGGGGCGTCCGCGAACGGTAGGCGGACATCGGGCATGGTTTCGGCCAGAAAGTCGAACCCTTGGCGGTGGATCAGTTCGAAAGCGCTGACGCCCTCCCCCACTTGCGCGCGGGTGAGCGCGAGGAGATCCAGAGCCGCGTCAGGGGACGGGACGGTGAAGATCGCAGTGCCCGTCTCGGCAGGGATCGGCGAGAGTTTCAGCGCGGCGGCCGTGATCACGCCGAGTGTCCCTTCCGAACCAATCAGCAGATTACGCAAATCGTAGCCGGCATTGTCTTTACGGAGACGCGTGAGCCCGTGCCAGATCGTGCCGTCGGCGAGCACTGCCTCAATCCCCAGTGTCAGATCCCGCGCATTCCCGTAACGCAGCACGCCTGTACCGCCTGCGTTCGTTGCAAGTAGGCCGCCGATACGCGCGGAGCCTTCGGAAGCGAGCGACAAAGGGAAGAGACGCCCGGCCTCGCGAGCCGCGGTTTGCACATCGGCGAGGATCGCACCGGCTTCGGCCACGAGGACGTTTTCGCTGGGGTGTACGGCGCGGATGGCGTTCATGCGTTCCACGCTCAGCACGATGGGGTCTTTGATCCCTTCGGCGATCTGCCCTCCCACGAGGCCGGTGCCCCCGCCATAGGGGATGACGGGCGTGCGGGTCGCATGCGCCGCGCGCATCACCTCGGCCACTTCTTCGGTCGAGGCGGGGGCGAGCACGAGCCCGGCGGAGCCGGCATAGCGCCCGCGCGGCTCCTCAAAGTAGCGCGGCGCTTTCTCACGGAATGTGGCTTCGGGCAGCAGCGCGCGCAGGCGGGTTTCGACGTCTGAGATCATGGCTCTCTAAAAGCAGCTTCGATGGCGGCTGTCACTGCGGATCGCGCAGGAATTCCGGGCGCAGCACCATGATCGTGGGCTCGGATGGCAGATCGCGCAACGAAACCGTCACGCTAGAGCCATCCGTGCGTTCGATCCTGAAATCCTCAGACATCGTCTCGAGAAACCGGTCCAGATTAAGCTCGGAGAACCAGTGCATCGGCAGCACCAAGGATGACCGCAGTCGCGCCAGCATCTGCTTGACCTCATCGGTGTTCAGCGTGAAGCCGCCATCCACCGGCACCATCACAACATCAAGGCGCCCGAGGGCCGCGTATTGCGCGTCATCGGGTTCGTGGTGGAGATGGCCCATGTGGCCGATGCAGAGCCCTTCGACCTCGAACACGAAGATCGAATTTGCGTTGGGGTTCACCGTGGTTGACCCAAACTCGAAGGCGGACGGGCGCGTATCGGTCGTCACATTGCGCACCAGCATCTCGCCTACCTCGAGGCGATATTCTGCGGGCTTGCCGTCCTGCCACCAGCCTTCGAGCACGTTCGGGATGCGTGGGTCCGGAAAGGACGTCCAATGGGTGTCATGGGCGTTGTTCATCGTGACCACGTCCGGCACGAAATCCGCGATCCCGATGAAGCCGTTGTAGTCCGTCACCGCACTCTGACCTGAGGCTGATTGGATCAGGAACATTGAGTGGTCGATGTACTCGATCCGCACGCTGAAGGGGTCGATGTCGTCCCTAAACGAGGCCTTCTGGATATAGCTGATCCCCGGCGCGGCATCGGCGATGGCAATGCAATGGCTTGGGCGCTCAGACTGCGCGGTGGCAGGCATGGCAATGGCGGCAATAAGAAAAGCGAAGCAGGTGTAGATCAAAGAGCGCATACAACCGAGGTAGCACAGAGCCGCGAATGTCGAGAGCGCTTTGATCCGGCTGCCCTACCCGGCTTGGCTTTTGCCCCGACGATCGCTGCGCAAATTGGCATATAGCACATGAGTGCGCCAACGGCCGTCAATCTGCAGATAGCTTTGCGCGACGCCTTCGTATTTGTAGCCGCAGCTCTCAAGAAGCGAGCGGGAGGCTTGGTTCTCTGGCAGGCAGGCCGCCTCGATGCGGCTCAGATCAAGCTCGGTGAAGGCGTAGTGCACAAGGCCCTGGATCGCCTCGCGCATGTAGCCATTGCGCGCGTGGGGTTCGCCGATCCAGTAGCCTGTGGTGCCCGCCTGCGCCGGGCCGCGGCGAATGTGATCGAGCGTAATGGCGCCCAAGAGTTCCTGATCAGAGCGCCGGAAGAGGAACACCGGCACCGCCGTCCCGCCCGAGATCGACCGCTGCGCCCAGTAGACGCGATTGGTAAAGCTCTTCCGCGTCAGGTGATCGGGCGCCCAAGACGGCTCCCACTTGCGCAGAAAATCACGGGAGGCGTCGCGGAGCGCGGCCCAGGCACGGTAGTCGCTATGCTGCGGCGGCCGCAGCGTCATGCGCTCGGTCTCGATCCGGACCTTCCGCGCACGCTGCAGGATCACGCGGCCAGCCTCTCCTGCAGGGCTTCGAGCGTGGGCGCGTGGTCGGTGGGGCCATAGATGGCCATGGCCATGCGCTGCTCGGACGCCATGCGCCCTGCAAATTCGCGTATGTCACCGGTGGTGACGGAATCAATAGATTGGATCACTTCGTCGAGCGCGGGCACCCGGCCCCAGATGGCCGTCATGCGTGCAAGGCGCTCTGCCCGGTTCGATGGGCTCTCAAGGCCCATGAGCATGCCTGCCTTCATCTGGGCCCGGGCGCGAGCCACTTCGGCTGCGCTCATGTCATCGGCAGCGCGCTTGAGCTCTTCCATGGTGATCTGGCCAAGCTCGGCCACTTGTTCCGCACTGGTGCCCGCGTAGAGCGTTGTGAGGCCGGTATCGGCATAGGCGCCCGCCTGGCTGAAGATCGTGTAGCAAAGCCCGCGCTTTTCGCGCACCTCCTGGAAGAGGCGCGAGGACATGCCGCCGCCGAACGCCGTCGAGAATATCTGCGAGGTGTAGATCAGCGGATCACGGTAGTTCGGCCCCTCAAAGGCCAGCGTGAAGTGCACCTGCTCGAGCGACTTGTTTTCGAGACGCGAGCCGCCACGGAAAGCCGCAGGGGTAATCACCGATGCGGTGCGCGCTTCCAAATGGCCGAAGATGGATTCCGCCGCCTTCACCAGCGCATCATGGTCTACCGCCCCTGCCGCCGACAGGATCATCTGTCCGGGGGCATAGTGCTCGCTCACAAAGGTCTTCAGGTCGTCGCGGGAGAAGCTCTTCACCCGCTCAGACGGCCCGAGGATGCTGCGCCCAATGGGTTGATCGGGATAGGCTTCTTCTTGGAGCCAATCGAAGACCACGTCGTCAGGCGTATCGAGAGTCTGGCCGATCTCCTGCAGGATCACGCCCCGCTCTACCTCGATCTCACGTTCTTCGAAGTTGGGGTTGAGCACGATGTCCGAGATCACGTCGAGCGCCAGCGGCACGTCTTGCTCCAACACACGCGCATAATACGCCGTCATCTCGCGGCTGGTGTAGGCATTGATGTAGCCGCCTACGTCCTCAATCGCCTCTGCGATCTGGAGCGCAGTCCGCTTCTGGGTGCCCTTGAAGGCCATGTGCTCAAGGAAATGCGCGATCCCGTTCTGCTCTACCCGCTCGTGGCGGCCACCCGCGTTCACCCAAACGCCGATAGAGGCTGACTTCAGGCCCTCCATCCGCTCGGTGACGATGCGAAAGCCGTTAGGCAGCGTGTGCGTCTGTAGGGTCAAGTGCGACGATCCCGGATGAGAGTTTCCAGCGTGGTGAGGTCGTTTTCCACCTCGGTCACGCGTTCCGCGCGTTCATACAGGTCCGCCATACGCGGGGGCAAGGGGGGCCGCTGACCGGTGGCGGCCTCGACCGCATCGGGGAACTTGGCGGGGTGCGCGGTTGCCAGCGTCACCATCACCTCGTCGCCCAGCTGCTCCTCGGCCACCTTCACGCCCACGGCGGAATGTGGGCAAAGAAGCTCACCCATGGATTTCAGCGCCTCGGTGATCGTGGCCGACGTCTCATGCTCGTCCGAGCGGCCGGAGCTGAAGTGCTCGCGCAGCGCCTCAAGCGCGCCTTGGGAGATATGGAAACCACCGTCCTTCAGCTCAGCCATCAGCTGCGCCACCGCCGCGCCGTCCTGCCCGTAGGCGTAGAAAAGCGCGCGCTCAAAATTCGAGGACACCTGGATGTCCATCGACGGCGTGATCGTCGAATAGACCTCACCGGTGGTATAGTCGCCCGTCGACAGCGCGCGGTGCAGGATATCGTTCTTGTTCGTGGCCACGACGAGGCGCTTGATCGGCAGACCCATATGCTTGGCAATGTAGCCTGCGAAAATGTCCCCAAAGTTGCCCGTAGGCACAGTGAAGGAGATCTCGCGATCCGGCGCACCAAGCGAAGTCGCCGCGGAGAAATAGTAGACAACCTGCGCCAGCACCCGCGCCCAGTTGATGGAGTTCACGCCCGCCAGCCGCACTTCATCGCGGAAATCGAAATCGTTGAACATGTCCTTGAGCTTGGCCTGACAGTCGTCAAACGTGCCGTGGAGCGCCAGCGCATGAACGTTGTCTTCCACAGGCGTCGTCATCTGGCGCCGCTGCACCTCGGAGACGCGACCGTGGGGATACAGGATAAAGACGTCGACAGCATCGAGGCCCCGGAACGCCTCAATCGCCGCAGAGCCCGTGTCACCAGAGGTCGCACCAACGATGGTGACCTTCTCGCCCCGACGGCTGAGCGCAATCTGAAAGAGCTGCCCAATAAGCTGCATCGCGAAGTCTTTGAACGCGAGCGTGGGTCCGTGGAAAAGCTCTAGCAGGTGATGGTTCGGCCCAAGCTGCACCATCGGCGCCCGAGCCCCGTGGCCAAACCCTGCATAGGCACGTTCAATGGCACCGCGGAACTCTTCGTCGGAGAAGCTGTCGCCCACAAAGGGACGCATCACACGGTAGGCCACCTCCTCATAAGGAAGGCCCGCCAGTGCGGCGATTTCGTCCCGCGACATCGTCGGGATCTCGGCAGGCACATAAAGCCCGCCATCACGCGCGAGGCCGGTCAGCATGGCCTCCTCGAACGTCAGTTCAGGAGCGTTTCCGCGGGTGGAGATATAGCGCATGGAATTTAGCCTCAGGCAGTCTTGCGGCGTGATCGATAGAGGAAGAGCCCGGCCATGGAAAGCCAAACTGCGGCAAGCCCGAACCAGGTAGCGGCATATCCGAGATGATCGTTGGGAATCCCAGAGGTATCGACAGGGAAAGCAAAGACACCCGGCACCGCAGGTGAGGTCTCTCGCGCCACGATCAAAACAGGATCCGCGCCCAGTGCCTCAGCCATGACATCCACCTCACGGGCAAACCAGATA
>JBCBFV010000149.1:0-6331 GCA_038527425.1 Pseudomonadota bacterium | reverse complement strand
GTCAGGCAGTGCCACCTCGAGCTTGCCCACAACATCATCAAAAACGGCCTGCTCCGTGCCGGTCTTGGCCACGAGCGAGACATCGAGGTCCGAGATCGTCACTGTCCCTTCGCCCAGCTCGGCCACAGCACGAATGCTCGCCGCCGCGGCGGTTCCCCAATTCTGAGAGGGGGCGCCGAGGCCCAGCCGACAGTCGGACTTGCCTTCAAAGCCCGCTTCAACCGAGGCCTCCAAAATGGCATCGAGCGCCACATCGGTGTCAGCCGCACAGGCATCAAACCGCGCGCCATCGTCATCGATCAGAAAGCGCAAAGTGAAAGGTGTGATCACGGGGCGCGGGGCAGAGATCGCAATGGCGGCGCGCAAGCCTTCTGGCGCCTCGCGTGAAAGGTCTGCTTGCAGGCGCGCGCGTTCCTGTTCGCTCTCAGCGGCGGCGGTGATCTCAACACTCGTAGCCGAGACCGAAATCTTCGAGCGCGGCAGATCAGCAAGCGCTGTCACCGCATAGCTCAGCGCCTCCTCCCAGCCCTCGGGTGTCTCGTAGTCTGCGGTCTCAAGGAGGTCCGTAATCGTTGCTCCCCCCGCGGCGCGGGTAAGGCGGGCCACGATGCCCTCGCGATTGCTCGATGCGGGGATAAGACCGATCAATGAGATGCCGGAATCATTGCGCAGCATCTCGACCGAGAACCGAGGTGCCGCGATCACCTGGCTTTCAAAGACGCTCATGTCGTCGATGATGCGTGCGGTATCCACGACCGACCCCGCCACAGACAGCGCTTTGAAACGATCGGCTTCTGTGGGGGCTTCACCCGCAATCACGACCTGCAGGCCGTCGGCGACGACTTCGGTCCAGTCATGTCCTTCCAGCTTGAGCTGGAATTCCACACCGCTCGCCGAATTGCGCTCCAGCGCGGACACGGCAGCACCGGCGGCAACATATGCCGCGGCCCCAGCACCACCAAAGGCCAACACTAACGGAACGATCGTTGAAAGGCGCATGCGTTACTCCCTCGCGGCGACGGTGTAAGCCGCGCCCGGCCCGTGTTCAACAAGACTCAGCTCAGAGGATTATCGCGACGGCCAAAAACAGCGCGGCAAGAAGTCCGGCATCCCGGTTCGATCGGAAAAGGATCATGCATTTCTCCGGGTCGTCCATGTCGAGCTGTCTGAGCTGCCAGGTCAGGTGCCAGCCCATCGCCCAAGGCCCGCCGAGCGCGATGATCAGCGCGAGGGGGGAGCCATCAATGAGCGCGGTGATGATGGCCATGCCCATGAGCGTCACGGCGGCCACAAGGAAGATGCGCAGGTAGCGCGGCGTGTCTTCTGCAAAGAGGCGCGCTGTGGATTTCACCCCGATGAGCGCGTCATCCTCGGTATCCTGATGCGCATAGATCGTGTCGTAAAAGAGGGTCCATGCGATGCCCGCGAGGTAGAGCCCCACGGCAGGCCAGCCGAGGCTGCCGGTGTGGGCGGTCCACGCCAAGAGGGCGCCCCAGTTAAACGCGAGGCCGAGGAAGACCTGCGGCCACCATGTGAATCGTTTCGCAAAGGGGTAGATCGCCACGAAGATCAGCGACGCCAACCCCACAAAGACAGTCGCGTCGGAGTAGGTAAGTAGAATGCAGAACGCGAGGAGCGATTGGATGATCATCCATGCATAGGCCCCCCGGAGCGTTACTTGGCCGGAGGGCAGGGGGCGCGATGCCGTTCGGGCGACCTTGGCGTCAAACTCGCGGTCGGTGATGTCGTTCCAGGTGCAGCCCGCGCCCCGCATCAAGAACGCGCCTGCCGCGCAGCCCACGATGATCCACACATCCCAAAGCCGCCATCCGGTGGACGCCGCGGCCAAAAGCACGGCCCAGACACAAGGAATGAAGAGGAGCCATGTCCCGATGGGCCGATCCGCCCGCGACAGCCTGAGATACCCGCGCGTCCATTCAGGTGCCAACGTGTCGACCCAATTGCCTTTCACGGCGTCGGAGACTTGGCCATCCGTTTCGGCTTTCATAGATTGTGCTCCATGGCCCATATCGTCCGCCTCTTTGTAGATCATCCGCTCAGTGAGGGGCAAACCGTTCCGCTCGACCGCGACCATGCGAACCGTCTCTTTAACGTGATGAGGCTGGGGGTCGGCGCGGAAGTGCGCCTTTTCAACGGGCGCGACGGCGAATGGCGCGCGAAGGTGAGCGAAGCGGGCAAGCGCGGCGGCGTGCTCACCGTCGAGGATCAGACAGCGCCTTTGCAGATGCCCCCGGACCTCTGGCTGCTCTTCGCGCCGATCAAGAAAGACCGCACCGATTTCATCGTGGAGAAGGCGGCGGAGATGGGCGCGTCTCGCATTGTGCCGATCCAGACGGACTACACCCAAGGCGACCGCCTTAAGCAGGATCGGTTGCAGGCCCATGCCGTGGCGGCGGCTGAGCAATGCGGTGGGACTTACGTGCCTGAGGTGACTTCGCTGCAAAAGCTCTCCCCGCTATTGGCGACTTGGCCCGAGGAGCGTCAGCTGATGTTCTGTGACGAGGCCGCAACCGGTGGCGCCTTGCCCAGCCCCGCGGCTGGTACGCAGGAGCCATGGGCCATTGTCATCGGCCCCGAAGGCGGCTTTTCTGCTCAGGAACGACAAAAACTAAGCGCGATCGGCCACACTGTGACGCTGGGGCCCCGAATACTACGCGCGGATACCGCTGCCGTGGCGGCCCTCACGCTCTGGCAGATGCAATTGGGAGATTGGCGATGAAAGAGCCCCTCATCCGGCCGGAGGCGCGCAAGGCGTTGATGGAGTGGCGCGAGGTGATCCTGGGCGCGGGCTTTGCTGTCATTGGCGGCAATTGGCTTGTGAGCGGGACGGGCCTGCAGCCGATACTGGGCCTCCTCTTTGTGCTCGGTGGGGTCACGTTCATCTGGCTGGGCTATCGACGGGTGCGCTTCCCCGAGGGCGGCGCGGGCCCGGGCATGGTGGAGGTCACAGAGCGCCAGATTGCCTATTTTACTTCCTCAGGCGGGGGCGCCATCGCGATCGACGGCCTCGCGCGGGTCGAGGTGCGTAGCGGCGCTGATGGCATCAGCTGGGTTTTCACCGTCGAAAGTGGCGAGTCGCTCGTGATCCCGGGCAATGCGCGGGGGGCCGAGGGCCTCTTTGATGCTTTGGTGCCATTGCCAGGCATCAACTACGATCAGGCGGTGCAAGCGGCACGTGCGCCCGCCTCACTAGCTCAGGGGCCCGATACGTTCCTGATCTGGCAAAAGGACAAGCGCGCCCTGCACTAGGGGCGGGCTACCAAGTGGCCGGGTCCATCCCGTAGTAATCCGTGAGACATTTGTAGAGGCCGGGCTCCTCCCGCTGAAGGTCGCGTGGGGTTTCGAAGAAGGCTTCCGTTGCAACGGGGAAGAGCTCCTCCGGGGCAGAGGCGCCGTAAGGGTCGAGGAAGGGGCGTTTGCCGATCTCGATCAGGCGACCGATGCGCTCGTAGGCCTCGGAAAAGACCTCCTCCCATTCCCGCACGGCAGCGCTGTTTTTCAGAAGCGGCACGCCATCGGTATAGCCGCTGAGCCCGTCGAGCTGGTGCGCGAACTCGTGGAGGACGACGTTGTGGCCGTCATCATCAATGAAAGCGCCGCGTTCGCTGTGGGCCCAACTGAGGATCACTGGCCCCCGTTCCCAGCTCTCGCCTGATCGGATGCTCTCTTCCTCCGTCACGATATAGCCCTCGTGCACGGGGCGCCGAGATCGGAACGCGCCGGGATAAAGGAGCACCGTGCGCAGCGTGTCGTACCATTGCCCATTAGCGGCCACGAGCACGGCGGCCTGTGCGGCGATGGAGATCTTCATCTCTTCCGTCACCTCAAGCCCACCGGCGCCATGGAAGGTGACCTGATCGAGAAAGAGTGCGATGCGCCCGTCCACATTGCTGCGCACATGATCAGGCAGGCGTTTGTAAAGCGGCACGGCCTCGCCCACGAGGGTACGCAATTCCGGCTCTAGCTCCTTCGTCAGCAGGGCCTGCCGCTGTAGGCGCGCGACCTGACGGCGATAGACCAAGAACCCGACCCCAAGGACCGAAAGCGCAAGCAGAAGATAAACCATGGGTCCCAGTAACCCGATCGTGTGCCCAGGCGCACCCTTTTCCTGCCCCGCGCACATCACCCCTGCATTGACTTCCCCTGCCGCGAGCGTCACCTCTGAAGTCCGATCAAGACCTGGAGTGCTCGCGTCATGTCCATCCCCCAATCAGGCGGCGGCCCCATCGAAAGCTTTGCAGACCTCGCGGGGTATCTCGAAGCAGGATGTAAGCCCAAGGAAGACTGGCGCATTGGCACCGAGCACGAGAAGTTCGGTTACGACACCGCCACCCGACAGCCGCTGCCCTATGACGGGCCCTGTTCGATCAAAGCGATGCTTGAGGGCCTGCGCGACGGCTTCGGCTGGTCGCCGGTGGAAGAGGGCGGTCATATCATCGGCCTCGAGAAGGACGGCGCAAATATCTCGCTGGAGCCCGGCGGGCAGTTGGAGCTATCTGGCGCGCCGCTCGTTTCCATTCATGAGACCTGTGATGAGGTGAACACGCACCTGGCCGAAGTGAAGACCGTGGCCGACAAGATCGGCGCTGGCTTCATCGGTCTGGGCGCCGCACCTGACTGGACACACGCCGATATGCCAATGATGCCCAAGGGCCGTTACAAGCTGATGGACAGCTACATGGGCAAGGTAGGCACCACGGGAACGTGGATGATGCGCCGGACCTGTACGGTTCAGGTCAACCTCGATTTCTCCTCCGAGGCCGACATGGTTCAGAAAATGCGCGTGGCACTAGCGCTGCAGCCTGTGGCGACCGCGCTTTTCTCGAACTCGCCCTTCTGGGAGGGTAAGCCCAACGGGCACAAAAGCTGGCGCTCGCGCATTTGGCGCGATCTCGATGCCTCGCGCACGGGCATGCTGCCGTTCGTCTTCGATGAGGGGTTCGGGTTCGAGCGCTGGGCGGAATACGCGCTCGATGTGCCGATGTACTTTGTCTACCGCGACGGGGTCTACATCGACGCACTGGGCCAGTCCTTCCGCGATTTCCTCGAAGGCAAGCTGCCCGCGCTTCCCGGTGAGACACCGACGCTGAGCGACTGGGCCGACCACCTCACCACCGTCTTCCCTGAAGCGCGTGTGAAGAAGTTCATCGAGATGCGTGGTGCCGATGGTGGCCCGTGGCGCCGTTTGTGCGCATTGCCCGCGTTCTGGGTGGGCCTGACCTACGATCAAGGCGCACTTGATGCGGCGTGGGACATGGCCAAGGGGTGGGACGAAGAGACCCGTGAGGAAATGCGCGTGGCGGCCTCCGTCGACGGGCTCGCCGCCGAAGTAGGTGGCCTGAAGATGATGGACCTCGCCCGCCAAACAGTGGACATCGCGGAACAAGGCCTCAAGGCCCGCGCGCTGCCGGGGGCAGGGGGTCTTGTCCCTGACGAGACGCACTTCCTCAACGCGCTGAAAGAGAGCCTCGAGAGCGGGAAATCCCCCGCCGATGAGCTACTCGAAGCCTATAACGGCGACTGGGGCGGCGACCTCACGCGCCTCTATAGCGAGCATTCCTACTGACGGCGCCATGCCCTTTCTGCCTTGAGACGGGCGCACTCAAGGACACGCCGCTCTTCCGGGGCGAGGCATTTTACGTCCTCGGCCACCTGATCGAGCGGCGCAAAGCCTCGGTCATGATCGTGCCCTACCGGCATATCGAGACGCCCTTTGACTTCACGGTCGAGGAATGGGCCGGGATGAAAGAGGCGATGGATTTCGCCAAGACCCACCTCGCGCAGTACGGGCCGGCGGGCTACACGGTGGGCTGGAACGTGGGCCGTGTGGGCGGGCAGACGGTGAGCCATGTTCACCTCCATGTCGTGTGCCGTTTTGCCGGTGAACCTGCCGAGGGGGACGGCATTGATGCCCTTCTGCGCGAAGCAAACGGGATCGCGCCAAGAAAATCGTGACGGTCCTGAGGGCGCTCGCTAGGCTTCACCCATGATTGCTGCTGATGACATCGACACCTTTCGCCGCGACGGGGCCGTCTGCCTGCGCGGCGCGTTCTCTGAAGACTGGCTGACCAAGCTCCGCGCCGGGATCGACGCCGATATGGCCAACCCGACGGAGAACCTGACGCGTCACACCAAGGATCCCGATGCGCCGGGGTACTATGAGGATTACTGGGCCTGGTCGAAGATCCCTCAGTTCGAGGATTTCGTCCGAAACTCCCCCTGTTCGTCACTTGCTGCGGGGCTGCTCGGTGCAGATAGCATCAACCTCGTCATGGACAATTGGTTCTTGCGGGAGGCGGGCTCAGCCTCG
>JBCBFV010000148.1:0-6342 GCA_038527425.1 Pseudomonadota bacterium | reverse complement strand
GCTCGACGACCGTGCCGCTGGCATCAAGTCTGACCTTGATGAAGCACGCGCCCTGCGTGAAGAAGCGCAGGCTCTGCTGGCCTCTTATGAGCGCAAGCAGAAAGACGTGCAGACGCAGGCAGACGCCATCGTCGAAGCGGCCAAGGCAGACGCCGAAGCTGCTGCTGAGGCCGCCAAGGCAGACATCGCCAAGAGCGTGGAGCGTCGTCTGGCCTCTGCCTCCGAGCAGATCGCCTCCGCGGAAGCCTCCGCCGTCAAGGAAGTGCGCGACCAGGCCATCACCGTGGCTGTGGCTGCTGCCGCTGACATCATGACGAAAGGCATGTCCGCCGCGGACGCCAACAAGCTGATCGACGCCGGTATCGCACAGGTCGAAACCAAGCTTCACTAAGATCGCTGGATATAATTTGAAAAGCCCCTCGCCATCGGCGGGGGGCTTTTCATTTGGGCGCTAGCGTTCGGTTTCGTGGGCGAGACGCTGGCGGGCGATGCCCTCGTTCCTGAGGGCGAGGCGATGGTCCCGCAGGCAGCTTTCCACGTAGCTCAGGTGATCTTCCACGGCGCGGCGGGCGCCTGCCGGATCACGAGCTTGCAGCGCCTCGTTGATGGCGCGGTGCTGGGCCAGAAGGTTCTCACGCGTGGTGCGCTGCTGGAACATGATCTTGCGATTGTAGAAGACACCCTCGCGCAAGAGCGTGAGCATCGAGCGCATCATGTGTAGCATCACCGTGTTGTGCGAGGCCTCGATGATCGCGAGATGGAAATCCGCATCGAGCGCGGCCTCCAGCTCCCCAGACCGCTTCTGATGCGCGGCCTCCATCTTCTCCATCACCGCCGCGATCACCGCGAGGTCGGTGGACGACGCGAGCCGTGCTGCGCGCTCCGCTGCCAGGCCTTCCAGATCGCGGCGGAAGTCGAGGTAGTCGAAGACCGCCTCGTCGTGGCGCTCAAAGAGACGGATGAGGGCAGGGGAGAACGCCGATCCCAGAACGTCGGCAACGAAAACGCCCGCACCGGCGCGCGTCTCGACCAATCCTTCGGACTGCAGCTCGGCTAGGGCTTCCCGCAGCGAGGGGCGGGACACGCCAAGTCGCTCGGCGAGGTCACGTTCTGAAGGGAGCTTTTCGCCTGGCCGCAAAATGCCGCGTAGGATCAGCAACTCAACCTGCTCTGTCACCGCAGACGAGAGTTTTCCGCTTTGGATTTTCTGAAACGGCATGGGTGGCTCCGACGAAAGTGGTCAAATCGTATGACCACTTTCGCCGGTAGCGCAACTGCTTAGGAGGTCGGGTTGATGATGATATCAACCCGGCGGTTCTGTCGCTTGCCCTCTGGCGTGAGGTTCGTGGCGATCGGTTCGCTCTCACCGCGGCCGAAGGCGCGGATGCGGAAGGCCGCAACGCCTTGGCCAAGCAAGATGCCCGCCACGCTCTCAGCGCGACGCTGCGAGAGGTTCTGGTTGAACTCGGGCGAGCCGTCGGAATCCGTGTGGCCGATGACCGTCACAGTGCTGTCCGGGAAGTTCTGCAGGTTTGCCGCGAGCGAACGGATATCGCCCTGAAGGTCGGGCCGCAGTGTGGCGCTGTTGACGTCAAAGAGGATGTCCTGTGGCATCCGCACGACGAGCTGGTTGCCTTGGCGAATGATCTGCACCTGAGAGGAAAGCTGTGCTCGAAGGGCCTCCTCCTGCCGGTCGATTTGCTGGCCGATCAGCGCGCCTGCGCCTGCGCCGACAGCGGCACCAATGAGGGCACCGCGCGCTTCACGGTCGGTGTCCGAGGCGCCGAGGATCGCACCCGCGATGGCGCCCGCAATCGCGCCCTGACGGGTGCGGTTCTGGTCCGGAGCATCTGGGTTGAATGTGGCGGGGTCCGTGCAAGCGCTCAACGCGACAAGGGATACGGCCGCAAGAAACAATGGGGTCTTGGTCATGATTATCTCGTGTTTATTGACCCGGGCTTTTCACCCGGCGGATGCCACCATATGCGGCTGAGACCCGCTGATATGCAATAACACGCCGTCTGCGATGGCTTTCTTCCGCTCAAGCGGCGGCTTCTCGGGCTTCGAGCTTTGCCGTCTCCCATGCCAGGATTGTGCGTTTGACTGGCAACCCCCAGTGATAGCCGCCCAGCCCGCCTGATTTGCGGAGCGCCCGGTGGCAAGGGATGATGTAGCTGACGGGGTTGCGGCCCACGGCTGATCCCACGGCGCGCACGGCCTTGGGCGCGCCCACGCGGGCTGCGATCTCACTATAGGTCGTGACGTGGCCCGAGGGGATTTGCATCAGCGCCTCCCACACCTTGATCTGCAGCGGACGCCCGATGAGGAGGAGCTTGGTCTCACCGCCATAGGTAAATGCCCCCTCGACATGCGCACGCAGAGGTTCGGGGTCCTCGACATAGGTGGCCTCGGGCCAGCGGCTCGTCAAATCGGCCATCGCCACCTCGCGCCCGAATTCCTCGTTGAAGGCGAGGCCGCAGAGGCCGCGTTCGGTGCCCATGGCCAGCGCATCCCCGAAGGGCGTGTCGAACCAGCCCCAGCGGATGACATTGCCGGCCCCGCCGCTGGCGAAGTCGCCGGGGCTCATGGCCTCCCACCGGATGAAGAGGTCATGGAGGCGGGAGGTACCCGACAGGCCAACGGCATGGGCTGTCTCCAGTGTCGTGAACTTCTCTTTCAGAAGCGATTTGGCGTGGCCCAGCGTCAGGAACTGTTGGAACTTCTTCGGCGACACGCCTGCCCAGGCCGTAAACGTGCGCTGGAAATGCGCGGGCGACAGGCCAGCCTCGGCGGCCATATCCTCGAGAGAGACGGGCTTCTCGGCGGCATCAATCGCCTCAATGGCGCGGCCGATGATCTGGTAGTGATAGCCTTGGGCGTCGGTCATGGCTTTGTCCTCCATGCCCATCATCCTAGTCAGCGCCCACGCGTGTCGCGACCCGAAAGCTGACGAAAAGTCATCAGTTGCTGACGGGGAAAGCTTTGGTGTTCTTCGGATCGGCGAGAATCTCTTCCACCTGAAGCGGGATCCAGTCGTGGGGGATGAAGTGCCCGCCCGGGTGGATGTCGAGGATCACGCGGCCTTCGGCGCAGTCCCAGCGCGTTCGGCTGAAGGTCAGGAAAGGCCGGGCGTTCCAGTCGCCATCAGAGACGCCCACGCCGCAGCCAAGCGACACGCGCCAAAGCTGTACGGGATAGCTGTCGTCGCCGCCGGGGCCCATGGGGAAGCGCAGCACCTGATCGTCAAGGCCAAAGACTTGGCGAACCTCGGCGGGCGCCTCCGCGCAGTCGGTCGTCTGGGGCAGGGTGCCTGATACTGCGAGGAGGCCCGCGATGCCCTCACCCGTGTCGCAGGCAAAGCGCCAAGCCATGTTGGCGCCCCAGGAGTAGCCGGAGACGAAGACACGCGTGCGGTCGATTGGGAACCGCGTCGCGGCATCCTCGATGATGGCGGCGGCGAAGTCGCTATCGCGGGAGGCTGGGCTTCTGAAGGACCATGTTTTGTTCAGCCCGTTGGGGGCGAGGAGGAGGACGTTCTCCGCCACTTCTTTGGTGGCGATCCTGCCATGGCGGACGACAAGGTCGCCCTGGCGGCCCCAGCCGTGAAAGTGCAGCAGGACGGGCAGGGGCGATTTGCCGTCCCAATTGTCAGGCACACGCAGGTGGTAGGAGCGGTCGCCCAATTGACAGGCCTCCTGCCCTTCGCAGGCGGCGGCCAGGGACGGGGAGATCAGGAGCAACAGGAAAAGCAGGATTCTCATGGGGGGACCCTAGGCGCCCGATCGGTGAGGGGGAATTCACAAGCTCGGTAGCGGCTGGCCCCTCGGGCGCGGCGTGGTATGAGATGCCATGGCACCGAAAGCAAAACTGGCAAAACAACTTCCGTACCCCACGATGCGCGCGATCTTCGAGCGCTTTGAGGAGGCCGAGCCCGAGCCGCGGGGTGAGCTTGATCACGTCAATGCCTACACGCTCGTTGTGGCGGTGGCGCTGTCGGCGCAAGCGACCGACAAGGGCGTGAACCGCGCGACGGCGGAGCTTTTCAAGCTCGCAGACACGCCCGCGAAGATGCTCGCCCTTGGCGAGGAGCGGGTGACGGAGCTGATCAAGACGATCGGGCTTTACCGCAACAAAGCCAAGAACGTGATGAAGCTGAGCCGGATCCTCGTGGACGAATACGGGGGCGAAGTGCCGAACAGCCGCGCGGCCTTGGAGGGCCTGCCGGGCGTCGGGCGCAAGACGGCCAATGTGGTGCTGAACATGTGGTGGGGGCATCCCGCGCAGGCCGTGGACACGCATATCTTCCGGGTGGGCAACCGGACGGGCATCGCGCCCGGCAAGGACGTCGTGGCCGTGGAACGTGCCATTGAGGACCATGTGCCTGTGGACTTTCAGCGCCACGCGCATCATTGGCTCATTCTGCATGGGCGATACATCTGCACGGCGAGGAAACCTCGCTGCGAGGATTGCGTCATCTCGGATCTGGTCGGCTGCAAGGAGAGCTGCGCGTGAGCAAGAAATACGATGTCGTTGGTATGGGGAATGCCGTCTCGGATGTGATTGCGTCGGCGACCGACAACTTCCTCGATCACATGGGGATCGAGAAGGGGATCATGCAGCTTGTGGAGCAGGAACGCGCACAGGTGCTTTATGCCGCCATGGGCGAGCGTAAGGAGACCCCTGGTGGTTCCGTTGCTAACACGATCGCGGGTCTTGGCGCGCTGGGGCTGTCGACAGCATTCGTGGGCCGCGTGGCGGACGACTCGCTCGGGCGGACCTATGCGGCCTCCATGGCCGAGCAGGGCACGGATTTCCCAAATGCGCCTGTGGCGGGTGCGGAGTTGCCGACCTCTCATTCCATGATTTTCGTGTCGCCCGATGGCGAGCGGTCAATGAATACGTACCTTGGGATTTCCTCCGAGCTCGGGACCGAGCATTTGCCGGAAGGCACGCTCGAGGAATGCGCGTACCTCTTCTTTGAAGGTTATCTCTTCGACAAGGATCCGGGGAAGGCGGCATTCTACGCTGCCGCTGATCGCACGCGGAAGGCTGGTGGGCGCTCGGGCATTTCCCTCAGCGATCCGTTTTGCGTGGACCGCCATCGGGACGATTTCCGGAAGCTTGTGACCGGGGCGTTGGATTACGTGATCGGCAATGAAGAGGAGCTTTTGTCCCTCTATCAGGTGGCCGACGTTGACGCGGCGCTGAAGGCTGCGGCGCAGGAGTGTGAGCTGGTGGTCTGCACCCGGGGCGGCGACGGCGTGTCGATCTTGCGCGGTGATGAGGCGGTGCAGGTTCCCGTGGAGCGGGTCACTCCCGTGGATACGACCGGCGCTGGCGACCAATTCGCAGCGGGTTTCCTTTATGGCTTGGTCCAGGGGCGTGATTTGGCGTCCTGCGGTCGCATGGGGTGCCTGGCAGCCGGTGAAGTGATCAGCCATGTGGGGCCTAGGCCCGAGGCTGATATGAAAGCGCGTTTCGCGGAAGCGGGGCTCTAAAAGCGCTGCTTCGTGCGGGACGGACCTCTTTCTCCGCTCCGCTTCGAAATTCGACCCGCCCACCCGGATCCATCGGGGGGCGGGTTTTTCATTTCAGGATTTAGCAAGCCAGAGTGCGTCGATCGCGTCGAGGGCGCCGGTGTCGATGTCGAGGTGGTCGTGAAAGCCTGTGGGCGTCTGGTAGCCGAGACGTGCTTCTTCCTCGAGAGCGCGGTCTGTTTGAGCGCGGTCGTAGGGAGCCGGCCTCTCCGGCAGGCTATCCTGTGTGGCACGCGGAAAAAGGAGGCGGCTGGGGCCTGAAGAGAGGTTCACCAGCGCGCAGTCCTGTCGTGCCGCGAAGACGCGGGCGCGCTCAGAGCGAGCTTCGAGGTTTCTGAGAGACACGTCAGCGCGCAGCGGATCAGCCGTGCCTTCGCCATAGAAATGGGTAGGGCCCGTCTTTGGGTAGTGCATGTCGCAACCGAGGTAGGCGATCAGCGTAGGTTTCAGCGCGTGTAGCGCCCAATAGGTCGCCGTAAACGCCATCGTCGCGCCGCCAAAGACGAACCCGCCGTAGGCGTTTTGGGCGGGCACGAAATGGGTCTCGTCAATGAGAGCGCCGGTGGCCTCGGGCGGCATGTTCTCAGACGGGAAATCGTAGGGGTAAACGAGGAAGTCCCAGTCGTCGCGGATGCGCCATGCGTTGTTGATGGCAACCACAGCGTCGAAGGGCGCGCGATCCCAGTTGCGGGCTTCTACTGCTCCGGGGCCGGAGCCGAGCATGAGGAGCTTCATTCGCCGAGCTTGGCGTGCACTTCGTCGAGATCGATCTCACCCGTGGGCATCTTGTTGCCCGGGTTTTCGA
>JBCBFV010000147.1:0-6381 GCA_038527425.1 Pseudomonadota bacterium | reverse complement strand
ATGGCCTCCACGGCCTCTTCGCCGAATTTCTCCGCACATTTCTCCGGCCCCTTGGAGAGGAGCTTTGCCGTCCAGGAGCTGTCCGGGTCCGCACCCTTGCGGGCCTCAATGGTGGCGGCGAGGTCTCTCAGGCTCATGCGGCTGTCCTCATGGGAAGGCCTGCGGCGGCCATGTGGGCCTTGGCCTCGGCGATGGTGTAATCGCCAAAGTGGAAGATCGAGGCCGCAAGCACGGCGCTCGCGCCGCCTTCAGTGACGCCTTCGACCAGGTGATCGAGCGTGCCGACACCGCCAGAGGCGATCACCGGCACATCAACCGCATCGCTGATGGCCTTGGTAAGCGGCAGATTGAAGCCCGCGCGCGTCCCGTCGCGGTCCATGGATGTCAGAAGGATTTCGCCTGCGCCTTTGGCGACGATTGTGCGTGCGAACTCAACAGCGTCGATGCCCGTGCCACGGCGACCGCCGTGGGTGAAGATCTCCCACCGGCCGGGCTCAACGGTTTTGGCGTCGATGGCGCAGACAATGCACTGCGATCCAAAGCGGTCTGCGGCCTCGGCGATGACGTCAGGGTTGGCGACAGCGGCGGAGTTGAAGCTTACCTTGTCGGCGCCTGCGAGGAGGAGGGCGCGCACGTCCTCATGGGTGCGCACGCCGCCGCCTACGGTCAGAGGGATAAAGCAGGTCTCCGCCGTGCGGCGCACGAGGTCGAACATCGTGCCGCGGTTCTCATGGGTCGCGTTGATATCAAGAAAGCAGAGCTCGTCTGCGCCCGCCGCGTCATAGGCGCGGGCGGCTTCGACGGGATCGCCGGCATCAATGAGGTCAACGAAATTGACGCCTTTGACCACACGGCCATCAGCGACATCGAGGCAGGGGATGATACGTACCTTCAGCATGGGCTCGCCTTAGCCCATCCCGGCGCGGCTGCCTAGCTGTCCTTGAGCGCGGCCATCGCCTCGGCGAGGTCGATGGCGCCGTCGTAGAGCGCGCGGCCAGAGATGGCACCGGAGATGACGCCCGTGTTGCGGAGGGCGATCAGGTCATCCATCGAGGAGACACCGCCAGACGCAATGATTGGGATTGTGACAGCGCGGGCGAGCGCCTCGGTCGCAGCTACGTTGGGCCCGCCCATGGCCCCGTCGCGATCGATGTCTGTGTAGATGATTGCGGCCACGCCTGCATCTTCAAAGGATTTGGCGAGATCGGTGACCATGACATCCGTTTCCTCGGCCCAGCCGCGGGTTGCCACACGCCCATTGCGCGCGTCGAGGCCGACGGCGACTTTGCCAGGGAATGCCTTGGCTGCTTCACGGACGAGATCCGGGTTCTCAACAGCGACAGTGCCCAGGATCACGCGGGCCAGACCCTTTTCGATCCAGGCCTCAATCGTGGCCATATCGCGGATCCCACCGCCGAGCTGTGCTGGTACGTTCGTCGTGGCGAGGATGGCCTCCACTGCCGCGCCGTTCAGTGGCTCACCCGCAAATGCGCCATTCAGATCGACAAGATGGAGCCATTCGCATCCCGCATCGACAAACGCTTTGGCCTGATCAGCAGGGCTGTCGTTGAAAACGGTGGCCTGATCCATTTCCCCGCGCAGCAGGCGCACGGCCTGACCGTCTTTGAGGTCGATTGCGGGATATAAGATCATGGGCCGCTCCATTGCTTGCGCGGCGCATGTGCCACGGTGGGCCCAGAAAGCAAAGTACCCAACGTAAAACTTGCGTGGGACGGGGGCGCACGGCAATGCTAGCGCCACTCTAGGGAGGAGTAGATTATGAAGAAGTTTATCGCTGCAGCGGCGCTTGCTGTTTTGGGCTCCGCGGCCTCCGCTGACGACGTTCTGGGCACTTGGCAGTCTGAGCCGGGTGAAACGGGCGGGTTCATCCACGTCGATATGGTGCAATGCGGCTCCAAGATCTGTGGGACGATCGCTAAAGTCGTGGGCAACGACAACACCTCGATCGTGGGTCGCGAGATCATCGCGGGCATGTCTCCAAACGGTGGCGGCAAGTATTCCGGCGGCACGATCTGGGCGCCGGACACTGACAAAACCTACCGCTCAAAGATGACGCTGACCGGCAACTCCTTGGAAGTTGAAGGCTGTGTTCTGGGCGGCGTGATTTGCCGCGGTCAGACCTGGTCTCGCATCAACTAATCGCGTTTCGCGAGAGGTATCACGGCGCTCCAATTTGGGGCGCCGTTCTATTTTGGGGCCGTCGGCCCGCCCGCCTCCCTCCTGCGCTTGCGCTTGGACATGAGGGGGCCTCGCTTCGCTCGGAGCGCTTTAGACAATTGACGTGCCAATGGGGCATCATCCCGCTGGAATAGTTCTGGGTAAAATGCCTGCTTCTTTGCGCCTTGTACTTCGGGGTCTGGGGTGGAACCCCAGTTCGGTCAGGGCCGCCAGCGCAGGAAGTTTGCGATCAGCGTAAGGCCTGTATGCTGGCTCTTCTCCGGATGAAACTGCGTGCCGATGCAATTGTCTCGCGCAACGATCGCGGTCACCGCGCCGCCGTAGTCGCAATGTGCAACCCTTTCTTCGGGAGACGCCATCTCCATTTGGTAGGAGTGGACGAAATATGCGTGCTGGCCGGTCTCAATGCCTTCAAGGACCGGGTGAGGCCTGTCGATGACCAGGTCGTTCCAACCCATATGCGGGATCTTCAGCCCTTCGGCTTCGATCTTTATCACACGTCCGTCGATCCAGCCGAGCCCGGGGGTCGTGCTGTATTCCAATCCCTCTTGAGCCATGAGTTGCATGCCGACGCAGATGCCAAGGAAGGGACGTGCGCGTTCGACAGTGGCTTCAAGCAGGGCTTCAAAGCAGCCTGACGCTCTGAGCGCGGCTGCGCAGGCCGGAAAGGCGCCGTCGCCGGGTAGGACGATGCGGTCTGCGCGCGCGACATCTTCGGGGCGGGACGTGACGAGAACTTCGCCTGCGTCTTCCTCGCGCGCCATGCGCTCGAACGCCTTCGCTGCGCTGTGCAGGTTGCCGCTTTCATAGTCGATCAGAACAGTGAGCACGGTCAGAGCGCACCTTTGGTCGAGGGGATATCATCCGCTTTGCGCGGATCTGTTTCCAGCGCGTCCCGCAGGGCGCGGGCGACGGATTTGAAGGCGGCCTCTGCAATGTGGTGCGCGTTGAAGCCGTGCAGCTTGTCCACGTGCAGCGTGATGCCGCCGTGGGTGCTGAGCGCTTGGAAGAACTCTCGCACGAGCTCGGTGTCGAAGGTGCCGATCTTGGCCGTGGGCATCTCGCAGTTCCACACAAGGAACGGACGTCCACTGAGGTCGAGGGCGCAGCGCACGAGAGCGTCATCCATGGCCAAGTGGCAATCGCCATAGCGCCGGATGCCACGTTTGTCGCCCACGGCTTCGGTCAGGGCCTGGCCCAAAGCGATGCCTACGTCTTCGACGCTGTGGTGATCGTCAATGTGGAGGTCGCCGTCGCATCTGACGCGCATATCGATGAGCGCGTGACGGGCGAGTTGATCGAGCATGTGGTCGAAGAACCCGACGCCTGTCTGGTTATCGTACGTGCCGGTGCCGTCGAGGTCGATCGAGACCTCGATATCGGTTTCAGCTGTTTTGCGCGTGATGGTGGCTTTACGCATGCCGTTCTCCAGTTCAACGGCTGCGCTTATGGCCCGAAAGGAAGCGAGGGGCTAGCCCCTCGCGCTCCCCAAAGTACTCAGCACAGAGAAGAGGAGGGCGCGAGATGATCCCGCGCCCTCGCTCAGCATCAGAGTTTGGCGCGCTCGGAGCGCAGTGCGAGCCAGAGGCAGTAGCACATCACCAAGAGCACCAGCGTGAACGGGATGCCCATGGAGACCGCTGCGCCCTGGAGGGCCGCGAGGCCGCCACCCAGGAGGAGAGCAATGGCTACGAGGCCTTCAAGCGTGCACCAGAAGACCCGCTGGATGACTGGCGCATCCATCTTGCCGCCCGCGGTGATCGTGTCGATCACGAGGGATCCGCTGTCTGAGGAAGTCACGAAGAAGATGACGATCAGCAGAAGCGAGATCGGTGCGACGATGGAGTAGAGCGGAAGCTCCTTCAGGAACCCGAAGAGGGCGCCTTCCGGGGCGTAGCTGTCGATCACCGTGGCGCGGACGCCTTCGGCACCGCCAGCGTTCAGCATGTCTATCGCGGCACCGCCGAAGGTCGACATCCACAGTGCGCAGACTGCCGTGGGGGCGATGAGCGCGCAGAGGACGAACTCACGCACCGTGCGACCCTTGGAGATGCGGGCGATGAACATGCCCACAAACGGCGACCATGCGATCCACCAGGCCCAATAGAACGTCGTCCAGCCGTGGAAGTAGCTTGTGTCTTCACGTCCGAACGGGTTCGACAGTGCCGGCAACATGACCACGTAATCCACCATCACGTTGACATAACGCGAGATCGCGGTGCCCACGCCCGTCATGATGATGACGAAGATGAAGAGGCCCACGGCCATGATCATGTTGATCTCAGAGAGGCGCTTCACGCCGGCGTCCATGCCGAGGCAAACAGAGCCAAGAGCCACGAGCGTGATGCCGATGATGATCAGAACGGTCACCGTGCCCGTGGGCTCGATCCCGAAGATCTCATTGAGACCTGCGGCCACCTGCTGTGCGCCGAGCCCGAGCGAGGTTGTCAGACCAAAGAGCGTGGCGAAAACGGCCAGCGTATCGATGATGTGACCCCACCAGCCCCACACGCGTTCGCCGAGGATCGGGTAGAACGCAGAGCGCAGCGTAAGCGGCAGCTTGAGGTTGTAGCAGAAGATCGCGAGCGCGAGGCCCACAGCTGCGTAAACCGCCCAGCCTTCAAGGCCCCAGTGGTGAATTGTGCCAACAACGCCAATGTATTCGTTGCCGGGCTGCGTTGCATCGATGCCAAGCGGAGACGCACCGCCACCCTCGGAGAAGTTGTAGTAGACCGGTTCGAGCACGCCAAAGAACAGCAGGCCGATGCCGATGCCGGCGGCGAACATCATCGCGATCCAGCCAGCGTAGCTGTAGTCGGGTTTGGCGTCTTTACCGCCGATGCGCACGCTGCCGACGGGCAGCACGATCAGCGCGAGGCAGAAGAGCGTGATGGCGTTGACCGAAAGGACAAGGAACCAATCGAAGGTGCTCGTCAGCCACGGGCGAAGCCAGCCGAAGAACTCTGCAGACGCCTCTTGGTTGGCCAGTGCAAGCAGCACGAAGCCCATAATGACGACCGATGAGATGAGGAAAACGGGGTTGTGAATATCAAGCCCAAGCGGCCTGATATTGTCCTGCCCCATTTCGTAGTCTGTCGAGAATTCGAGACCCTCGTCTGCCACTTCTGGTGGCGTATCTGACGCTGTCATTGCGTCCTCCCTATGCGGTTTTTGATTTTGAACTCCTGTGTCTACAGCGTCGCGCGGCTTTGCTGAGTCTGTCAAAAGAAAACTCGATTTGGTTTTTGAGTAATAAAAACAGAAGCTTGCGCTTCTCGATCAGGGGCTCTTCTGCGTTTGGAGCAGTTTTCAAAGTTGACGTGAGTCCGATTTGAACTGGCGAGAGCGCTTACATGGCGGGCCGAATTCTGCACTTTGAAGTTGCGCCTTTCAGGGTGGGGCGCATCCACCTCGAATTGGCGGCCCTGACGGTTCGGAAAACCATGCGGTTCGGCATGTGAATGCTCTGTCACGCTATGCTCGGCATTTAAGCGCGGTGCGGCACGGGGACCTGTGCGCCCGGCCGGGCGGCAACGAATCCTTGCATCGCAGACGAGGGAGGCGCCGTCGCCGCCATCTTCCGTATTGGCCCAAAGGGCAGGGTAAGGTCGGGGCTTGTGCAACGCTCAGAGGCGAACAAAAGGCAGTCCGCTCAGATACTTGAGGTGGTCTGACGACTGGCGCGGATCGGAGTGGAAGGGTCGGTTATTGACTCTGACACCGGTGTCATGACATCGATGTCATAGCTCGACACAAGATCGAGCGTCATTGGGAGGGTGATCGTTATGGCGACGATCTACGACGTAGCCAAGAAGGCCGGGGTGTCCCCGAAGACGGTGAGCCGCGTTCTGAATAAGGACGCTGTAGTGTCTGAGAAAACGCGCAAGGCCGTGGGCGATGCGATGGACGCCTTAGGCTATGTGCCGTCACACGCCGCGCGGACGATGAAGTCGAACCGGTCTGGCCTGATTGGACTCATTACAGGCGCGATCTCGAACGCGGACGACATCTCGACGGCGTCTGGTCTGCCGGACTTGCTGATCGTCCAGGGGGCCCAGCGTGTTATCGAGAAATCGAACAAGACGCTTCTGATCTCGGACACCGGCGGGCGGCTGGATCGCGTGCCCGACCTGATCCGCACCTTCCAAGAGCACCGCGTGGAGGGGATCCTCTACGTCGCGG
>JBCBFV010000146.1:0-6497 GCA_038527425.1 Pseudomonadota bacterium | reverse complement strand
AGATGGCGGCAGGGTAACCAAGCCGCTTGAAATGACGGCCCCGCGCCGTTTAGCCTCGGACGCATCTTAAGCGTTTTTAGATTGCCCCGGCGCGTTGGATTTTCAGCGCCGGGGTGCCGAGGCATTGAAATGACTACATCTGACATTGAAGCTGAAAAGGCAGACCAGGCGAATAAAGTCGCTCTGCGCTCTCTCTGGATTATCGATACGGCCATGCGCCGGCGCGCGCGCGCTAAGAAGGAGGCGCTAGCGGCCTGGGCCCTCTTTTATGCGGTACTTGCCGCCATCCCCATCGCAATTTCGCTGTGGTTACTGACCGATGCGCCCCAAGGCCGTCTGGGCCCCATCGGCGCGGCATTGCTTGAGGACCTGCGCCCACCCGTTCAAGACCATGGACGCGACACCAGCCAACGGTTCGTTGAAATTCTCACAGAGCGGGCCACGCGCGACTACAAAAGCTTCACCGGAAGCCTGGGCTTTGCATCGACCACAATCATCGTCGGGCTGCTCTTGGTTTATGCGCTCTTCGCTCAACTGCGCCTGATGCTGCGGTATGTGCGCCGCATCGCCCCTTCCAGCCAGGAGGCGCTCACATGGGCGCCTAGCATGGCCGCCGGATTCAGCTTAATCGCCGCCGCCGCTACGATGCTCCTTTTAAGCGGCCTTTTCGATATCCCAGGCCCTTTAGTCATGGCCATGCCAGCCTGGTGGCCGTTTCTTGCCATTGTGGGTGTCGTCCTCACGGCAGTGTTGTCAGCCGTGACCCTCCAAGGCACGCGGCTTATCGCTTGGAACTACATGCAGGTGGAATGGGCAGAGGCTCTCGATGAGGAGCTCAAAAGGGCGAAAAATCTGGGGCTTGGTGCCGATGCGGCTCTGAATGCCGCGCTGAAAGAACACCCACGTCCGATCAAGAAAGACATTGCTTGGAAGACAGACCTGGCGAACGGCTCCCTCACCATCCCCGAGAAGGGAAAAGAGAGACAGAAAGGCATCACGACCCTTGCTGATACATCTACCGTCGACCTGCCAGAGTCCGCCCCTCACAATTGGCGCGTCGATGATCCAATTGTCAGCACAACGATGACGCCCAAGGCCTGCCTCGCAATGGTGAACGGGCTTTGTCGGGTCTACGCTATCGTGCTGGTCGCCATCATCCTTTTTGCTGGTTTCTGGCTCAAATCGATGACCATCGACTCAGCCGTGAGCGAAGTTCCGGCCTATGAGGAGGCCGTACGTGCCTCCGTGAACGCATGGCTTGCAGCCACCGGCCTTGCAGCCTCTTTGGTCCTTGCAATTGCCTATGTAGGATCCGTCTTGCGCCTTATCCCTTTTGTTGCGGCAGAGGATGCGCTGAAGCCCGAACCGGAGCGGTCTAAAAGGACGCAGACGCATGTTGTTGGCGGGCTTTGGGGCGACCAATTCGTTCGTTTGGTACTCTCCGAAGGCCAAGACGATGACAGCCCTAAGACACCGGACCCGTTCAAGGAGCACGAAGCACGTCTGGGCATGTCTCGCAAAAAGTTCCGCATCATTCGTCGTGCCGGACGGATAGGGGGTGCCTTTCACCACCTGACATCGACCTCGCTCTCCGGACATGTAACGAGCCTTTTGAACCTCGTTCTTCCAGCATCGGCCAGCGCCATCGTAACTCTCTTCAGCTAGAGGTGGGCCAAAGCGGCCATAGCCGCGCTTGCCCCCTCCCCGCCCGCGCGCTAGCAGGGCTTATGCGTATTCTGCTGACAAATGATGATGGCATCCATGCTCCGGGCCTCAAGGTGCTGGAAGTCATCGCTGCGAGCCTGACGGCACCCGAGAACATCTGGACGATCGCCCCTGCTTTTGAGCAGTCGGGCGTGGGTCACTGCATCAGCTACACAAGGCCCTTGATGATCGCCGAACACGGGCCGCGCCGCGTAGCGGTCGAAGGCTCGCCCGCTGATTGCGTTATCGCGGGCATCGGCGATGTGATGAAAGACCCGCCCGACCTGATCCTTTCGGGCGTGAACCGGGGCAATAACTCCGCCGAGAACACGCTTTATTCGGGGACACTCGGCGCGGCCATTGAGGGCGCACTGCAAGGCATCCCGGCGATTGGGCTTTCCCAGTACTACGGCCCTGCCAATGCGCGGGCCGAAGATCCGTTCGAGGCCTCGCGCGTGCATGGAGCAGACGTGGTGCGCCGGATCGTCGAGGCTGGGTTCGAAACAGGCGCAGACTACCCGCTCTTCTATAATGTGAACTTCCCGCCCGTGATGGCCGCCGATGTCAAAGGCACCGCCGTCGTCCGCCAAGGCGTGCGCAAAGGCGTTCATTTTGGCGCGGTGACTGACACCTCCCCCAGCGGGCGCCCCTATCTGTGGATCAAGGGCGGCAACCAGCACGTGCCCGTCGCAGAAGACAGCGACGCGGGCGCAAACTTGGCTGGCATGATCTCGGTGACGCCCATGCGCGCAGACCTCACGGCGTATGACGCGCTCGCAAAGGTTTCGGAGGCCTTCGACTAAGATGAACCCCGAAGAGGCAGCCGCCATCGCAGAACGCAAGATGCAGTTCCTCTTCCAGCTGCGGTCGCGCGGGGTGCGCGACAAGGCTGTGCTGGAGGCGATGGAAAAGATCGACCGCGGCGCCTTTGTCACGGGGCTCTTCGCGGAACGCGCCTATGAAGACACGCCGCTGCCGATCGCGTGCGGGCAGACGATCTCGCAACCCTCGGTCGTGGGGCTCATGACCCAAGCGTTGAACGTGACGAGCCGGGATAAGGTGCTCGAGGTGGGCACAGGCTCAGGCTATCAAGCGGCCATCCTCTCCGTACTCGCCCGTCGGGTCTATACCACCGACCGACACCTCCGCCTCGTGCAGGCTGCGCGCGAAGTTTTCGATGGCCTGGGGATCACAAACATCATTGCGATGACGAAGGACGGATCCCACGGCGTGGCCGAACAAGCCCCCTTTGATCGCATTATCGTCACGGCAGCTGCGGAGGACCCGCCCGGCCCGCTCTTGGCGCAGCTCAAGATCGGGGGTATCATGGTGTTGCCGGTCGGACAGTCCGATGCCGTGCAAAGCCTGATCAAGGTGCAGCGCACCGAGACAGGCTACGAATACGACGAGCTTCGCCCCGTGCGGTTTGTGCCGCTCGTAGAGGGGCTGGGCGACCCCTAAAGACCCTGCGCTAAGACAGGGCGTTTTGAGAGATGAGGTGGCGGGCGTGACAAGATTTCCGCAGACGATAGCATTAGTGAGCGTGCTTGCGCTCGCGGCCTGTGATGAGGGCCTGGATTTTGATTTGCGTGACGGGCTGGGCGGTTTTGACACCTCTCGCGCGGCACAAGGGGCCACGAGCCCGAGGCCTGAGCCCGACAGCCGAGGCGTGATCTCCTACCCAGGATACCAGGTGGTTGTGGCGCAGCGCGGCGATACGGTCGCGACTGTGGCCGAGCGCTTGGGCCTGAGCGCCGCCGAGCTGGCGAGCTTTAACGGGCTGGAACCCAGCGTGATCCTTCGCCCGGGCGAGATCATTGCCCTGCCACAACGCGTTGAGGTGATTGGCGAAGCAGGCACGGTCGATATCGAAAGCCTTGCAGGAAGCGCCATCGATGCCGCGCCTGCTGACGCCATACGGGCGCCGGCGGCGGTGGGCACCACGGCGCTTCCCACAGGGCCAGAGCCCGTGCGCCACAAGGTCGAACGCGGAGAGACAGCCTTTACGATCGCGCGCCTTTACGGCGTGCCCGTGCGCAGCCTTGCCGAATGGAATGCGCTCGATGCTGATCTCAGTGTCCGCGAGGGGCAGTTCCTGTTGATCCCGGTTGTCAGCCAAGCGCCCCCCGCCCCTGTTACGGGGCCCGGCAGCGGCACGGCCGCCCCGACGCCGCCGTCCTCGGCGACGCCGGTCCCTGCGCAAGACGAAACGCCCGAGGCTCAAGTTCGCGCGCCGACGCCAGAACCTGCGCCAGTGGCTCAAGTCGCCGACACAGGCGAATTCCTGACGCCAGTGGCGGGCACGGTGATCCGCGGCTATTCCAAGGGTCGAAATGAGGGCATCGATTTCGGCGCCCCGGCGGGCACTGCCGTCAAGGCCGCAGAAGCAGGTACCGTGGCCGCCATCACGCGCAACACCGCGGGCGTGCCCATTATCGTGATCCGCCACGACGGTGATCTGCTGACGGTCTACACACAGGTCGATGGGCTCAAGGTCGAAAAGGGTGACAGCGTGCGTAGGGGCGAGACCATCGCAGAGGTCCGCGCCGGCAGCCCGAGCTTCCTGCATTTCGAGATCAGGAACGGGCTAGAGAGCGTCGACCCATCGGCCTACCTCAATCTCTGAGCCTTCGTTTGTTTGTAAGGAATACGCTGGCCGCTTAGGCCAGCGACACGCCCTTGCGGCCAGCAAGATCGGTAAAATACTGCCACGCCACGCGGCCCGAGCGGGAGCCGCGCGTGGCCTGCCATTCGATGGCCTCTGCACGAAGTGTCTCAGCATCGATTTCGACACCATACGCCTCGCAATATCCCTCGATCATGGCGAGGTATTCGTCCTGCGTACACGGATGGAAGCCCAGCCAGAGGCCAAAGCGATCTGAGAGAGAAACCTTCTCTTCCACGGCCTCTGAGGGATTGATCGCCGACGACCGCTCGTTCTCGATCATATCCCGCGGCATTAGGTGGCGGCGGTTTGAGGTGGCGTAGAGCACGACATTCTCAGGCCGCCCCGCGATGCCGCCGTCGAGAACGGCCTTGAGGCTTTTGTAATGTGCGTCATCGTGGCTGAACGAGAGGTCGTCGCAGAAAAGGACGAAGCGCTCAGTCGTACCGCGCAGCAGATCGAGCAAACGCCCGATGCTGGGAAGGTCTTCGCGTTGGATCTCCACGATCTTGAGCGGCAGGCCAGACTGCACGATCGCGCCATGGACTGCTTTCACAAGGGAGGACTTCCCCATGCCCCGCGCGCCCCAGAGGAGAGCGTTGTTCGCCGCCTGCCCCGAAGCAAAGCGCTGCGTATTGGCAAGGAGCGTATCGCGGGACCGATCAACGCCGACGAGAAGCGAAATGTCGACGGCGTTCACTCGACCAACCGGCACCACTGCGTCAGGGTCCGCGTGCCACACAAAGGCGTCGGCAGCGCTCCAATCAGGGGCTTCAGCGGGGGGCGGCGCGAGGCGCTCCAGCGCCTCGGCAATGCGGCCTAGGGCGTCGTCGTTCACTTGGCCTCGTCTTCGTCGTCGTCGGCAAATGCGCCTTCGCCGTGGATATCTTCGTCCCAGAGACCCTGCGCTTTCAGGTCAGCCTCACGCTTACGCTCGATGCGCTTCACCAGCTGGATCGAAATCTCATAGAGGCCGTAGACCGCCACGAAGAGGATCACTTGGGTGAAGACGTCCGGCGGCGTGACAATGCCCGCAAGGACAAGGATCGCAACCACGGCATACTTGCGGACTGCGGCGAGGCCGCGCGCGCTTACGAGCCCCGCTTTGCCCAGAAGGCTGAGCAACACCGGCAGCTGGAAACAGATACCGAAGGCCAAGATGAACGTGACCGTCAGCGACAGATATTCGCCCGCAGAACCTTGAAAATCGACTTGCGCCGACGATCCCTCACCCGCCTGCTGGAAGTTGAGGAAGAAGTCGTAAGCCAATGGCATCACGATGTAATAGGCGAACGAGGCCCCCACGAAGAACATGAAGGGCGAGGCCAGAAGGAACGGCAGGAACGCCGACTTCTCGGACCGGTAGAGGCCCGGAGCCACGAAGCGCCAAAGCTGGTAAGAGATGAACGGGAACGAGAGTGCGAAGCCCAGCATCACCGAAATGCGGATCGTGACGAAGAAGCCTTCTTGGAGCTTGATCAAGATCAGCGAGCAATCCTCGCCCCGCGCGATCAGCGTGTCGCAAACCGGAGCGGCGAGGAAGTTGAAGAAGGGTTTGTCGAGACTGGGCGACACCTCGATCGTGAAGACCGCAAACATCGCGATGACAAAAGCAATCGCCGCCTTGATCAGGCGGGTCCGCAGCTCGGCCAGATGCTCAATCAGCGGGGCGGAGCTGTCTTCAATGTCGTCCGCGTTGCTCATGCTTTCTTCTCCGCAGGCTCAGCGTCGGCTTTTGGCTGCGGCGCGGGCTCCGGCTCGGGCGATGCCTCTGCCGTGTCACCGCCAGCAGCCTCTTCGGCGCGGCGCGCCTCCTGCTTGGCTTTTGTGGCCTCGTGGATCTTGCGCGCGGCCTCTGCCCTCTCTTGGGCGAGCTTGGCCGTCTCCGGCCCCATGGCCTTGGCCTGCTTGCCCGGTTCCCACTTGTCGAACTGATCAGCTGCGTCTTTCAGAGCGTCCATCCCGAAGTTCTTCGGGTTCGACATGCCCTTCAGATCGCTGGCAATATCGCTCGCGCCCGAGGCGTCAGCGGCCTCGTTCATTGCGCTCGAGAATTCCCGAGCCATGCGGCGCACCTTGGCGGTCATCTTGCCAAGCGCCTGGAACATCACGGGCAGATCCTTCGGAC
>JBCBFV010000145.1:0-6508 GCA_038527425.1 Pseudomonadota bacterium | reverse complement strand
CGGGCGGACGAGGTCGTGGCCCATCATCTGCCTGAAAATCGCCTGCCACTGCGGCTTCGTCCAATCGCGACCGACGCCATAGGTCGGCAGATCATCATGGCCGCGTTCGGCGACTTTCAGGCAGATGATGGGCCACGACCTCGTCCGCCCGGACCCCGCCCGTTACGGCGCCCTGCGGATGACGGACATCGCTCGCCCGATCCTGCGGGACGAAGAAACGATCAACCTGCGCTTCGACACGATCCGCGCCGCGAAAGGCCGCCCCGAAGCCAAGAGCCTGGTGAGCGACGAGGCCGCGCCGCTCCTGAGCGCGCTGAAGGGCAAGCGCCGTGAGCTGGCCGAGGCGCAAAAGGTCCCGGCCTACGTGATCTTCAACGACAAGACCCTGATCGAGATGGCGGAAACACGGCCCCAGACGCTCGACGATATGGCGGGCATCAGCGGCATCGGCGCCAAGAAGCTGGAAAAGTACGGGATCGCCTTCCTCAGCGTGATCTCCGAGGACGCGCCGGAGATGCACCCCACGCGCCGCAAGCTCGCTGGCAGCCACACGGGGGAGCTCTTTGACCTTCTCATGCAGGCCCAGCAGGAGCTTCAGTACGGCGCCATGGGCACGCAAAAGCCGATGTCCTGCACGCCGGGTACGATCCGCCAGATCGCAGAGAGGCGCCCTGAGACGCTGGACGATCTCGAACGCATTCAGGGCGTGGGCCCGCAAAAGGCCGAAAGGTTCGGCGAAGCATTCCTGGAGGTGCTGCGCGCCTCTTGAGGGCGCGGCATCGGCTGCTAAGTCTGCTGAGGAGAAGAGGAGGGGACGCGATGCTCGTCGTTATTTCACCAGCCAAGCGCTTGGATTGGGACCCGGTAGTGCGGGACGACCTCACGCGCCCGGATTTCGAAGCCGATGCCATGCGACTGGCCAAGACCGCGCGGAACCTGACCCTCAAAGGGCTGCAGGACCTCATGGATATCTCGCCCGATCTCGCGCGGCTGAACCGCGATCGCTTCAAGGCGTTCTCTGATGCGCCGGAAGCAGAGGCGCTGCGCCCGGCTGCTTTTGCCTTTGCGGGCGACACGTACCAGGGCCTCGAGGCAGCGACGCTGTCTGAGGATGATCTGCGCTGGGCCCAAGGTCACCTGCGCATCCTCTCTGGGCTTTACGGTTTGCTGCGCCCGCTCGATGAGATTCAGCCCTACCGTCTGGAGATGGGATCGCGCCTGAAGACCCGCCGCGGTGGCTCGCTCTATGCCTATTGGGGCGCCGACATCGCCAAAGCGCTCCGCGCGCAGGCGGAAGAGAGCGGGTCTGAGGTACTCGTGAATTGTGCGAGCCAAGAATATTTCGGCGCCGTCGATCTCAAGGCGCTCAAGATGCCCGTCATCACGCCCAACTTCTATGAGGAGAAGGACGGCAAATCGAAGATGGTCAGCTTCTTCGCCAAGAAGGCGCGGGGTGCCATGGCGCGGTTCATCGTCCAGAACCGCGTGACCTCCGTCGAGGGCCTCAAGGACTTCGATCTGGGCGGCTACCGGTTTGAGCCGGAAAAGAGCGCGGAAGGTACACTCGCCTTCACACGCCCCTATCCTGATCCCGCCAAAGCGGCCTGAGCGTCACAGACGCTCGAACGCCACCGCGATGCCCTGACCGCCGCCGATGCACATGGTGCAGAGCGCGCGTTTGCCGCCGGTGGCCTCAAGCTCGTGCATGGCTTTGACCATGATGATCGCGCCAGTCGCGCCCACGGGGTGACCCAGCGCGATCGCGCCGCCATTCGGGTTCACCTTGGTGGCATCGAGGCCGAGTTCCTTGTTCACGGCGAGGGCCTGGCTCGCGAAGGCCTCATTTGACTCGATGACGTCGAAATCGCTCACGGAGAGGCCGGTCTTTTCCAGCAGGTTACGGACCGCAGGGATAGGGCCGATGCCCATGACTTCCGGGCGGACACCGGCGTGGCCATAGCCCAGGATGCGGAACTTGGGGGTGAGGCCCGCGGCCTCAGCAGCTTCCGCACGGGCGAGGGTGATCGCCGCCGCGCCATCGTTGATGCCTGAGGCGTTGCCAGCGGTGACCGTGCCGTCCTTCTGGAAGACTGGGCGCAGGCCGCCGAGCTTATCCATGCTCGTCGACTTCGGATGCTCATCGCGGACGAAGGGCACCATCTCGCGTTTCACGCGTACCTCGACGGGGGCGATCTGGCTGTCGAACTTGCCTGCGCCCCAAGCAGCGGCGGCGCGGGTCTGGCTCTCCAGCGCGAAGGCGTCCTGGTCTTCGCGGGTGATGTCATGCTCGGCTGCGACGTTTTCGGCCGTGACACCCATGTGCCCCGTCCCAAACGGGCAGTTGAGCGCGCCCAGCATCATATCGAGCGACTTCACATCGCCCATCTTGGCGCCCCACCGGGCCTGAGGCTGAATGAAGGGTGACCGGCTCATGTTCTCTGCGCCGCCCGCGATCCCGAAGGAGGCATCGCCCAGCATCAGGGCCTGCGTGACCGAGACCACCGCTTGAAGGCCCGAGCCGCAGAGGCGGTTCACGTTCATGGCAGGCACGGTCTCGGGCAGACCCGCGTCCATGCCAGCGACGCGGCTCAGATACATATCGCGGGGCTCGGTGTTGATGACATGGCCCATGGCGACCGTGCCGACCTGGCCCGCTTCGACGCCCGAGCGCTCTATCGCGGCTTTCATGGCCACAGCGCCAAGTTCGATAGGTGGGGTCGCTGCCAGCGCGCCGCCGAATGTGCCGATGGCCGTACGGGCGCCGCCCAAGATCACGATGTCAGTCATGGATGCCTCCTTGTTCAGGATAGAATTGCTGAGGGGCGCCCGGAGGGAAAGCGCGACATTGCGTCAGTCGTCGCGGTTGAGCAGCGTACGAATGGCTGTTTGGAAACCTTCAGCGTCTTCAAGTTCCCCCAACACTTCCGCCTGAAAGGAGAGTGCCTGAGGCAGAATCTCTTCCACGAGTTTCGAGCCCGCTGGGCTGAGTGCGAGGACAAGGAGCCTCTTGTCGCCGCTATGCGCAGCCCTGACCACGAGGTCGCGGGCTTCGAGGCGCGCAACCGCACGCGAGACGCGGCTCTTTTCAAGATCAGCCTGCAGGTGGATTTCGCGCACCGAGCACGTGCCAGCATCATGCAGATGCGCCAACACGCGCCACTCGGACACGGTGAGCCCGTATTTGTCGGAATAGATCTCAGCCAGCCCAACGGAAAGCCGCCGCGCAAGGACGACAATCTGGTACGGTAGGAACTGATCGAGTTTAAATTCCGTCATGGGCACTTTTTGGGCCAGCCGTGCCTTCGAATAAAGCAGAATCGCGCCGTTGACCTCGTTGCGTTTGCAACGATATCTTGCAGCAGGAGGATTTCAGCGATGAACACTCAAGCCCTTCCCACCTCGATGATCCAGGCGCCGAGCCTGCCGGGCCCGCACGAGGGCTACATGCCGGGGTTCGGCAATGACTTCGAGACGGAGGCGCTGCCCGGTGCACTGCCGCAGGGCATGAATTCCCCCCAGAAAGTGAATTACGGGCTTTATGCGGAGCAGCTTTCGGGGACGGCCTTCACCGCACCGGGGCCTGAGCGGACGTGGTGTTATCGCATCAGGCCGTCGGTGAAACACACGCATCGCTTTGAAAAGATCGACGTGCCTTACTGGAAGAGCGCGCCTCTGATCGACCCCGATGTGATCTCGCTCGGGCAATACCGTTGGAACCCGGTGGCCGCCGAGGGTTCGCTGACTTGGCTAACAGGCATGCGGACCATGACGACGGCAGGCGATGTGCACACGCAGGCCGGTATGGCCGCGCATATCTACCTCGTGACCGAGTCGATGGTGGACAGCTATTTCTACAACGCGGATGCCGAGATGCTGGTGGTGCCGCAGCAGGGGCGGCTGCGCTTCTGCACAGAGCTCGGGATCATCGATGTGGAGCCGCAGGAAATCGCGATCCTGCCGCGCGGCTTGGTCTACCGGGTCGAGGTGCTCGAAGGCCCGTGCCGCGGGTTTGTCTGTGAGAATTATGGTCAGAAGTTCGAGCTGCCGGGCCGTGGGCCCATCGGCGCGAATTGCATGGCCAATCCGCGGGACTTCAAGGCGCCGGTGGCGGCCTTTGAGGATCGTGAAGTGCCGAGCGAGGTGATCGTGAAGTGGTGTGGGACTTTTCACCGGACAGAGATTGGGCAGTCGCCCCTCGATATTGTGGCCTGGCACGGGAACTACGCGCCGGTGAAGTATGATCTGAAGACATACTGCCCAGTGGGCGCGGTGCTCTTCGATCATCCGGACCCATCGATTTTCACAGTGCTGACCGCCCCGTCTGGTGTGGAGGGCACGGCCAATATCGATTTCGTCCTCTTCCGGGAGCGGTGGATGGTGGCCGAGGATACGTTCCGTCCGCCCTGGTACCACAAGAACGTCATGTCCGAGCTGATGGGCAATATCTATGGGATCTATGACGCCAAGGAGGAGGGCTTCGTGCCCGGCGGCATGTCGCTACATAACATGATGCTGCCCCACGGGCCGGATCGCGATGCGTTTGAGAAGGCGTCGAACAGCAATCTGGGGCCGGGCAAGCTCGACAACACGATGAGCTTTATGTTCGAGACGCGCTTTCCGCAGATGCTGACACCTTTCGCAGCGAAAGAAGCGCCGCTGCAGGATGATTACATCGATTGCTGGACCTCGCTGGAGAAGAAGTTCGACGGCACGCCGGGGAAGAAGGGGTGATCGAGTTCCTGTCGTCAATCAGTGTCGTCGGGTGGGTCCTGATCATCGCGTTTCTCGCGTGCTTGCGTTATTTGCCGGTCCTTTTGCGCGACATGTTTGTGCCGGACCGGACACCACGAAAGCATGTGCCGGGTGAGGAGCCGCCGATCTTTCATCGCCCGCCTGATGATCACGGGCAGGGATGAGGTATGACGCTGAGCCAGGTCATCCTTGTGCTGATCTTGCTTGGGGTGTCGGGCCTGTCGATACTCTTTGTGATCGGGCGGCCTGGGCCCAAAGTCACAAAGAAGCGCACGCGGGACGACCGCGAGTGAGTATTTTGGGAAAGATGAAGGGGTGAACCTTGGGACTGATGCGATCCTGGGTGCCTGGGGCGAACGAGCCGGGCTGTGACTTTCCGCTAAACAATTTGCCTTATGGGGTCTTTTCGCGCGCGGGCGAGGCGCCGCGTTGTGGGGTCGCGATCGGGGATTATGTGCTCGATCTGGCGGCGCTGGAGGCCGATGGGCATCTGAGGGTGGCCGACGCGCCGATCTTTGATGCGCCTTACTGGAATGAGTTCATGGAGATGGGCGCGGAGGCTTGGGCGCTCCTTCGTAAGGAGTTGGTGGCGCTTCTGCGGGAGGGATCGGAGCATCGGGCGAGCGCGACGGAATACATCATACTTCTGAGCGAGGTCGCTCTGCATCTGCCGGTTCTCGTGAGTGAGTTCACGGATTTCTACGCCTCGCGCCATCACGCCACCAACGTGGGCACGATGTTTCGGGGTGCGGAGAACGCGTTGCCGCCGAATTGGTTGCATATCCCCATTGGCTACAACGGGCGGGCGTCTTCGGTCGTGGTGTCGGGCACGGATGTGCGGCGCCCTTGGGGGCAGTTGCGGGGGGAGGACGGGCCGCGTTTTGCTCCGTCCGAACGGTTTGATTTCGAGCTGGAGCTTGGCGCCATTGTGGGGTCGGCCACCGAGGGCCCGGTGACAGTGGCTGAAGCTGATGCGGCGATTTTTGGCTATGTCCTGCTCAACGATTGGTCGGCGCGCGATATTCAAGCGTGGGAGTACCAGCCGTTGGGGCCATTTCAGGCCAAGGCGACGGCCACGACGATTTCGCCTTGGATCGTGACTGCTGAAGCCTTGGCGGGGTTCCGCAATCCTGTTCCCGAGCGCGAGGTGCCGGTGTTGCCTTATCTTGAGGAGCCGCATCCAACGCTATTTGATATCGCGCTGGAAGTTGATCTTGAGCGGGAGGGCGTCACCGCGTTAACGCGAACGAACTACGCGGAGATGTATTGGTCGTCTGCCCAGCAGCTTGCGCACCATACGACTTCCGGCTGCGCGATGACGCCCGGGGATGTGTTGGGCTCTGGCACGGTTTCGGGACCTACGCGGGAGGCGCGGGGATCGATGCTTGAGCTCAGCTGGGGCGGCAAGGAGCCGTTCGAGACCCACGCGGGCCCGCGCAGTTTCATTGCGGATGGCGACACGATCGTGATGCGAGGCCATGCGCAGGGCGATGGTTATCGCATTGGTTTCGGCGAATGCCGCGGCACATTGCTTCCCGCGCTGGACGATCCTTACGCGCGCCCCAAGTAGCGCTGCATGGCGAACAAAAGAAAATTTGGCCCGACACGGGGTGAGTACATCTTCAGAGCCAGCGCGGGGGCGGGGATCCTCATGCTCGTGGCCTATGCACTTTTTGCCAAGGGCATGCCGGAAGGGCTGATGACGTCGGAGTCGATCCTTTTTGGCACGGCCTTCGCGGCGTTCCTCGTCGTGCAT